>JAFGBY010000008.1 GCA_016932915.1 Acidobacteriota bacterium
CGTGAGAACGAGGCCTCGGTTTTTCGCAGGCCAACACCTGAACAGATAGAAAACTGGCTGGAAGATTACGCCCTGGGCGAGCTCTGGGAGAAAAATCTCATGGGCGGCAGGCCCTGAACGTGAAAAAGATATTAGTGCTTACCGAAGGGCAGACCGAGGAGCGGTTTGTCAAAGATGTGCTCTGTCCTGAGTGTCTGCATTACCAAGTATATCTCCAGCCCGTTGTTCTTGCGACCAAAAGGGCGAAAACGGGAAATAAATTCAGGGGCGGCGTGTCCACCTACGGAAAAATCAGAAACGACGCGCTGAAACTCCTGGGAGATACCGGCGCGGCGGCGGTAACCACCTTTATCGATTATTACGGTCTTCCTGCTGACTTTCCGGGCAGGCGCGAATTGCCCGTCGGGAGCTGCTATCGGAAGGTGGAGCACCTTGAGCGTTGTTTTGCCGACGACATAAATGACCAGAGGTTTGTTCCCTTCCTGATGCTGCATGAATTTGAAACCCTGCTGTTTGCCGATATCGAAGTTATGTCCGAGGCTTTTCACTCAAATGAAACAAAATTCAGCAAGCTGAAAAGCATTCTCCAAAGTTACAATAACATAGAAGAAATCAACGATGGATCAGATACCCATCCCTCGCGGAGAATACAGTCTGTTTTCGACGATTATCATAAAGCGCTGCACGGTCCGCTCATCACCGGAAGGATCGGCATGGAAAAAATCCGTGCCGCCTGCGGTCATTTTAACGACTGGTTAAAGAAACTTGAGCAAATAGCGACAGCGAATTAAACAGAGAAATTTCTATTAACATCACAACACTACATTGACCGGTATTCAGAAATGAGCAACCCGACGGCTATTACCCAGAAACTCTGGAATTACTGCAACATTCTTCGCGACGACGGTCTATCCTATGGCGATTATGTGGAACAACTCACTTTTTTGCTCTTTCTCAAAATGGCCGATGAGCGGGTCAAGCTGTCGGCAAGCTTCGCGATAATTCCTCCCGACTACAACTGGCAGAGCCTGGTGACGCGGGACGGCGACGACCTGGAAGTCCATTACCGCCATATCCTGGAAGAATTGGGAAAGGAAAAGGGGATGCTGGGGCTCATCTTCCGCAAGGCCCAGAATAAGATCCAGGACCCGGCGAAGCTGCGACGCCTCATCGCCGACCTCATCGATAAGGAGGAGTGGACCAGCCTTTCGAGCGACGTGAAGGGCGATGCCTATGAAGGACTTTTGCAGAAAAACGCCGAGGATGTGAAGGGCGGGGCGGGCCAGTATTTCACACCGCGACCCCTCATCGCCGCCATGGTGGAGGTGACGGCCCCCCGGCCCGGTGAGACCATCTGCGACCCGGCCTGCGGCACCGGGGGCTTTCTGCTGGCGGCCCACGACTATCTTTTCAGGCAGGACCTCGACAGGGACCAAAAGCGCCGCCTCAAGAGCGGAACCCTTTACGGTGTCGAGCTGGTGGACGGGGTCGCGCGCCTCTGCTGTATGAACCTGGTGCTCCACGGCATCGGCGAAGAGGCAGGCGAGGAGGTGCCCTTACAGGTGCGTGACGCCCTGGCGAGCCACGGGGGAGACTTCTACGATGTGGTGCTCACCAATCCTCCTTTCGGCAAGAAAAGCAGCGTTACCATCGTGAACGGCGCGGGCCAGGCCCAGAAAGAGAGCCTCACCATACACCGGGAAGACTTCTGGGCCACCACCAGCAACAAGCAGCTGAACTTTTTGCAGCACGTCTATACAATTCTGGAGCAGCACGGCCGCGCCGCCATCGTGGTGCCCGACAACGTGCTCTTCGAGGGCGGCGCCGGCGAGACCGTCCGACGCAAGCTACTCCACGAGGCCGAGGTGCACACCCTGCTGCGTCTTCCCACCGGTATATTCTACGCCCAGGGGGTGAAGGCCAATGTGCTCTTCTTCGACCGCAAACCGGCGGCCGAGAATCCCTGGACGAAGGAGTTGTGGATCTACGACCTGCGCACCAACATTCACTTTACCCTTAAAGAGAATCCCCTCAAGCGGAGCGATCTGGACGACTTCGTTGCCTGCTACAACCCCGCTGACCGCCATAAAAGAAAAGAGACCGAACGGTTCAAACAATTCGGCTACGACGAGATAATGAAGCGGGACAAGGTGAACCTGGACATCTTCTGGCTGCGGGACGAATCACTGGAAGACTCGGCAAACCTGCCTGCCCCGGAGGTCATCGCCGCCGAGATCGTGGAAGATCTGCAGGCGGCATTGGAGCAATTCGCGGCGATTGCGGAGGATGTGGGGAAGGGTTGACTGTGAACATCTGTAGAGGACAGGCACACCTTGCCCGATGAAACAAACCCATTCACACCATTTCTTTATTTGAAAAATGTTTTTTCCTTGAAATCCGTACTCAATAACCTAATGTTTTGAGAAACAGAAAGTCTCAATAATCATTTATGTGATGAGAGACAGTTATGCGGAAACGCACCCTTCTTTTTGCTTTCCTGTTCCCCCTTTTTGGCTTTCGCCTGGAGAAGCACGATATTGACTATTTTAATATTACAAAAAGTGTGAAGACTATAATACTTTAGATAACGGTATGTAATTGTGGCTCTAATAAATTGTCCGGAATGTCAAAACCAGATATCCAATATGGCGGATTGCTGTCCGCATTGTGGTCTGCCGAATAGATATTTCAGTTCACAGGGTTTGAGCGTTTTGACACAACCAGCAAGAGTTTCTGAATCCGCTTCTTCATACAATGTTAATTACAACGAAGAGTTATTTGAGCAATTCATTAAGGAATATAACAGGCTGCTTTTAACTGATCAATATATACCTTCATCGGACATTAAATATTTATACTCAAAATATTTCCCGGGTTCAAATGATGTAAATCTCCAAGTACTGAATAAATATTTTAAGGAAATAGAAGAACACAATGACCAATTTATAAAGACGAAACTTGCAGAATACAAAACGTATTTCGATGAATTATTCACTGCCATAGATAAAAGCATCAACCTTGATGAAGATCAGAGAAAAGCAATTTTAGCGGATGAGGACCATTGCTTGATCATTGCCGGCGCCGGGGCTGGGAAAACCACTACCATGGCGGGCAAAGTGAAATATCTCATTGAAAAGATGGGAGTGGCAACAGGTGAAATTATAGTTATTTCATATACAAACAAGGCAATTGATGAACTGAAAGAGAGAATCAATGACAAGCTTGGAATCCCGGTTAAAATCCTCACTTTTCATGCATTTGGATATGAGATTATTCGAAACTCGACTGACGAGCGATTTACTGTAAACTATAAATCGTTTGATATAATATATAATTTTCTCAACCAGACGGTTTTTAATGATAATAATATGCTCGCCCACTTGATCCTGTTCCTGGGATATTATTTCGATATACCTGATGATATATTTAAATTTAAATCCATCAATGAATATTCAACGTATAAGGCTAACCTTGACTATGAAACATTAAAAAGCAGGCTTGGCGAATTCATTCAAACGATAACAGACCAACGATCACGTGCGAATCGTACCATAACAGGTGAATTCCTCCGCTCAGGGCAGGAGGTACAGATCGCCAATTTCCTTTACCTTCACAATATTGATTATGAATACGAAAAACCGTATAAATTTAATTTTCCAAATTCCAAAAAACTATATACTCCGGATTTCTTCATCAAGCAGGACGAAAATGAATGCTTTATAGAACATTTTGGTATCTCGGAAGATTTTAAAGATTTTGATCTTGAAGGTAAAACACTGGAAAAATATCAGAAAAGTGTTCTGGAAAAGAAAAGACTGCATAAATCGCATAATACTAATCTGATTACAACCTGGTCAAGGTACAATGATTCAAGATCACTTCTCGTGCATTTACGTGAAGAGCTCGAGAAAATGGGATTTGTTCTCAATAAAAGGGATGATACAGAGGTATATAAAAGAATACAAGAAACGAATAAGGAGAAATACATATATAAACTTGTAATTTTTATTATTCAATTTATCGAAAACTATAAAACCTGTGGATATGGCATTGATGATTTTAACAAATTAAGGCAAAAAACAAAGAACGTGCGAACTTTATTGTTTCTCGATATTGTTGAAAAAGTGTTTTTGTTTTATCAGGAAGAATTAAAGAAACAGAACTCGATTGACTTTGCTGATATGATCAATGATGCGGAGAAAATTCTCAATGACATATCTGATTATAAAGAAAAAGTACCTTATAAATACATTATCATTGATGAGTTTCAAGATATAGCGAAACAACGTTATAATCTTACCAAGAAGCTTGCCGATGTTACTGGAGCTAAAGTGGTTGCCGTCGGGGACGATTGGCAGTCGATATTTGCATTTGCTGGATCTGACATAACTTTATTCACGAAATTTCTTGAGCTGATGGGCTCCGGCAAGGAGCTCATAATAAAACACACCTACAGAAACGCACAAAAATTGATCGATATAGCTGGAGGCTTTGTTCAAAAGAACTCTTCACAAATAAAGAAGTCTTTAATATCTATTAAGAATATTGATAATCCAGTGGTTGTGAGATGCTATGATGACAGTTCAAATATCAGAAAAAACTGGATCGCAACAATCGAAGATTGTATCAGTGAAATTATTAATAAAAGTAAAAAAGGGTCGTCAATTTTAATAATCGGAAGATATAACTTTGATAAAAAAATGCTCACAGATTCGGAACGTTTTATTGAAAAGAGTAAAGATAAAATAATCTGTTCAAAACATCCCAAAGCTGACATTACATTTCTGACCGCACATAGTTCCAAGGGACTTGGCTTTGATAATGTAATACTGATAAATATGATTGAAGGAAAATTCGGGTTTCCGTCTCAGATTGAGGATGATCCGATATTAAAGCTCGTCACTTACACAGATTATGCCATTCCATTTGCGGAAGAAAGAAGATTGTTTTATGTTGCTCTCACTCGAACGAAAAACAGAGTTTATCTGATTACCCCGCAACAAAGGCCGTCAAGATTTGTGCTGGAATTGATAAATGATTACAAAGTTCCTTATGACAAACAAATTAATAAAGGTCCAATCCCATCAAAAAGTATTTTATGCCCGATCTGTAAAATGCCTTTGAAGTACGAGAATAATAAAAATTATGGTCTAAGACTGTATATGTGTACGAACGAACCGGAAATA
>JAFGBY010000136.1 GCA_016932915.1 Acidobacteriota bacterium
ATTTTAAGATATTCGAAAGTGTATTTGCTTTTTAATCTGTAAATATAAACAGTCGCAGCAATGCCTAAAGCAAAACCGAAGATCCCGGTTATGACAATAAGGTGTTCCATTATTAAAGTTTAACATACCCAAAATTCTAAATACACCAACTTTTAATATGTACTACTTTAGTAGTAGTTTTAAAATTACATCTAAGGTGTAATTTACTAAAACCAGATTTCGATAAATATTCCAACTGTAAGATTGCAAAACAGAAAAAATTGAGGTGTGAAATGAGTAAAATTGTTAGTGGTTTATTAAAAAGTATATGGCTGATACCGGGATTGATATTTCTTTATCTTATTGGCGGAGATAGGCCGGTAAGTATTGCACTATGGCTTGCCCCTGTTTTTTTCATCAGGTATTTCAGGGAAACAGGGAGGATTATAGGTCCTATTGTCGCTTTACCTTTTATAACAGCGATTTCAGTCGTATCTAATATAGGGATTTTACCCATTCCTCTCAATATAGCTGTTATATACTTTTTCAAATCTACTATTATTGCGATAATTCCCTATATCCTGGATAGGAACCTGCGTTCTTATTTATCAATGGGCTTGAGAACACTGTTATTTCCTGCCAGCATTGTAGCGCTTTTATTCTACCAAAGTTCAATTGGGCCTGGGATGTGGGTGAGTAATATTCATATTGTGGATGATATCAACCTACTTCAGATAGTATCTCTTTCCGGTGTTTGGGGTTTGGTTTTCTTTGTTAGCTGGATTGCTTCTCTACTAAATGAATTATGGGAGCATAGAGAGAATTTTCCTTCTGTACGTAGATTAGTAGTTGTATCAATAGTGATTATAACAGTAGTCTACGGCTTTGGAGTGATTCGTATTCGAATAAGCCATGAGCCAATGCAAAGAATCAATATTGGTTCTGTTGTACCAAGACCAGCTGAGGCTCAGGCTGCTGTACAAAACATTCAGGGATTACTTGGGTTAGACGAAACAAATAACGAAACACGCTTGGCTCTCAGGGCGAAAATAAAAGCACATTTTAGTAATCTGATTGCGAGGAGCGAAAGACTCGCTTCAGCTGGATCAGAGATTGTGATCTGGTCAGAGGCTGCGGCTCTTATTTTACTTGATGACAGTGAAGAGTGTCTTGAAACCGCAATGCAAAGCGCCAGGAAGTATAAATATTATCTTGGTTTATCAGTTGGTTTACAGAGGGATAAAATCCATCGGGATCGAAATGGCTTCAGACCCTTTATTGACAACATGCTGATATTAATATCCCCAGAAGGAGAGGTGTTATGGGAATATTCGAAATCTAAGATCACACCGGGCCTGGAAAAAATGGTCATGATTCCAGGAGAAGGTAAAATGCGTCTGGCTGATACAGGAAGAGTGACTGTGACCGGGGCGATATGTTATGAAATGGATTTTCCTGATCTTATACGGCAGTCAGGGGTTATGGATGCAGATCTACTTCTTGCGCCATCAAACGATTGGCCGGAGATTAAAAACAGGCATGCTACGATGACGCGGATGAGAGCGATAGAGAATGGTGTTACAATCTTCAGACCGACCGGATCAGGGATTTCGGTTGTATATGATGCATATGGAAGGCAATTGGTGAAAGTGGATTATTTTCAATCCGGTGGCGCATCACTTATCTATCCGGTTTGCTCAGAATCTGTTAATACACTCTATTCAAAATTTGGAGATTATATCGCGTGGTTTTGTATATTTTTTGCAACGATTTTGTCTGCTACAGGGATATTGAGAGTGATAATAGAAAAAGATAAAAAAACCATTAGCTAAGTTATGAATGATATTTTAAGGGACAGTATTCTTTTAATTCTGTCCCTCTCTTTTATTTGTGTATTGCATCCCTGGGGCATCAACCGGGCGTGGTACGAAACTGTTTTTCAGGTAAAACCCTTCTTTTCCCTTTGCGCAAAATAATTGGATATCAATTATCCCATTTGATTTACAATGAGATATCAGTTTATCCAGCACAGCTTTCCCTATTCCCTTCCCCTGGTAGTCCGGGTGGATTATCATATCTACAATAAGTGCATGGATATAGCCGTCTGAGATTATTCGTCCGCAACCGATCAGCTCTCCTTTATCGCGGACGCTTGTAAAAAAATAGCTGTTTGTGGCTGAACCATATATTTGTTCATCTGTAAGGTTGTACTCTTTATACCAGCCAGTAATTCGGAAAAGCGAGCAAAATTCTAATTGTGATGGAATGCTGGAATCAAAAGTTATATTTTTCATATTTAAAATATTCCTCCTGTAACAATAGTGCTGAAGAATTGTATATTCTATTAGCCTTACTATTAGACGTCTATTATCTAATTGGATATCGACATATCAGCTTTTTTTAGGATTAAAATGATACTAACGCATACCAGCTGGTTTTTTGATGATGAACCCAGAATGTTTTTATAAACCTGATTTTTTATTCCTTGATATCATCAAACCGTATCGAACACCTTCTTCACTGGAAGGGATTACAATGTGGATTCTTTTCTGTTCAGTAAGAGGTCTATTTTTATTGTATGTCTGATACAATTCATTTTCGAGTTGCTTTATTTTATCCAGAATTGTGATGAATCCCTGGTATTGTTGGTCCGGATCGCAGTGAATGATCACCGGTTTATTGGGATTGATGGTGATTTTTTCACGGCAATATTGCTTTATGCCCTGGGGTGTGGCCTCCCTACCATCGATGAACACATTCCCTCTATCACTTATGTAGATGTATATACCGGGAATATAGCTTTCTGTTTCCTCTGACTGCTTTGGAACGCTATACCCGATTCCTTTTGAGATAGCTATCACAGTAGTAAGGATAAAAAACACAAGAAGCAGAAAGGCGACATCTGCAAATGAAGAGGTTGGTATATCTGGTTTTGTTTTACGCGAGAAAAGTTTTATTTTCATGATGACCTCCCGGGTTATGTTATTATTTGACATCATCCATCATGAAATGTTTCAAATTTTAAAATAATAAGATTTTTATCGTGAAAGTGCCATTTGAATATTAAATAAATTTAATCGGATTTGGTGAACATTTCATTGCACATGTCGTTTGAAGTAATAATGAAGAGTTTGATATAAACCCTGGAGGAAAAATATGGACAGGAGAAATTTCTTTTTAACTTCATGTGCAATGGGCGTTCTTGCACTCGGTTCGGGTTCCGTTTCTGCTTCATCCAGCGAAGCCGATAATAAAGCTTTAACACATTGTAAATGGTGGTTAGAGCAGATGTTCAAACAAATGGAAGATGGAAACGATGTTAAATGTATTAATATCGTTGAAGGAGTAGGGTACGCCTGCATGGAGAAACATCTTGGCACCGTTTTACCGAAAATAAAGCCACAGATTGAAGCAGCGGGGAGTGACCTGGCTTCAATTGCTGGGATTATCAATAAGGACATTTTCCAAGCTCCACTCATGAAAGCCGATGGTAATGAACTAGTCGCGTCGTGGGGACAATGCCTTTGCCCGACCAGAGTCGGCGGATACATCACTTCTCCTGAATTTTGCAATTGCACTAAAGGATTCTTTAAGGCCATGTTTGAAGGACTTTCTGATAAAAATGTCCAGGTATCTCTTGAAAAAGCAATCGGGCGGGGTGATAAAACATGCGAAGTGAGAATTAAACTGGTATAATGTGCCTTATAAAACTTAAAATGTGGTGAGGTCATTATGAAACATATGAATTTTTCTATGGGATTTTTCTCTAAAATAATGCTGCTCTGTCTTATCCTGGGATTTACATCCGGGATTGTCTATTCTGAGGAAAAATTTAAGGCGGAAAAATATCTCCCAAAGTTATTATCCACTAAGAACATCGAATTTGCCCCGACTTTTACACCGGATGGCAAGACATGTTATTTCTCTCAGCTGAATACAAAACTTGGTACATTCAGGATATTCAAAATTGTAATGAAAAATGGAGTATGGAGTGGTCCTGTCGAAGCGGAATTCTCACATCAATATAATGATGGTGCGCCATTCATTACGCCGGATGGTAAAAGACTCTTCTTTAATTCCCGAAGACAGGAAGGTAGCAACCGCCTTAGTAACTGGGATATCTATTATGTGGAACAAAAAGGAAAGGGTTGGTCGGAAGTAAAAAAACTGGGTCCGGAAGTGAATACAAATTACTCTGAGCTCACTCCGTCGGTTGCTGCTAACGGTAATCTTTATTTTCACAGTCAGAGAGATAAAGATACCAGGGTAGGTATTTACATGTCGGAATATAAGGATGGTAAGTACCAACCAGCTGTAAAGCTCTCGGCACCGTTAAATTCCGGTAAAGGCGATGGGGATGTATATATCGATCCACAAGAAAGATTTATTATATTCTGGTCAAATCGCGAAGTTTTAGGCGGAAGAGAAGGGCTGGGTAATCTTTTTATCAGTTACAGGGATAAAACAGGTAACTGGAAAGAGCCGACCCCACTCGATTTTTATGATATCAATACGCCTCATGAGGAGAATTGGCCCAGGCTCAGCCCAGATGGCAAATTCCTGTTTTTTAGCAGCACAAGGGATATAAAGAAAAAGGTAGATATATATACCGTTGAAGCTGATTTTATAAAAATCCCCGATGAATAACAGGCATTTATTCAAATAATATTCTGATTACAATAGATACTTATTGTCGCAATAATTGACAAGCTTTATAAAGATTGGAGATGTGTCATGAATAAATTTGCTTTATTATTTCTTGGCCTTTGTTTGATTTTTAATTCTTTCGTATTTGCTGATAAAGTAGCCGATCAAAAAGCGATCAAAGAAACTGCTGAGAATTATTTCTTTGGTTGGTACGAAGGCAATTCTGAGAAAATAGTAAAAGCTATTCATACCTGCCTTGCTAAAAGATTTATTGCTACATTACCTAACAATCAGCAGTTCATTAGTGAAATTAATTATGATGCGATGGTTGCTTATACATCCATTGGATCTGGAATGAAAAAAGCTCAGCAGGGATGGAACGAAAAAATAAAAATCGAGATTCTAGCTATGGAAGATGAAATTGCATCTGTAAAAATAACAGATGATATCTATGTCGATTATGTCCATATGGCTAAGGTTAATGGTGAATGGAAAATCGTTAATGTCCTTTGGAAATTCAAGAATGAAAATAAATAGTATTTGAAAAGAGTATGAGAAAATAAAATGACCAAAAAATTAATTTCTATAGCGCTGGCAATATTTTTCTTTTGTTTATCTTCCAATGCAACTGAACTTAAATTTGACGATTCAGGTTATATCGATGTTTCTGGATGTAAGCTTTTTTACGAGAAGACCGGCACTGGTACCCCGATAATCCTTGTACATGATGGTTTGCTTCACCGTGAGACCTGGGATCATCAGGTACCTGAGTTGGCGAAACGGTTTATGGTTATCAGGTATGACAGACGCGGTTATGGGAAATCTGATATACCGAAAACCAAATATTCTAATACTGCGGATCTTCTGGCTGTTTATAATCACTTCAACCTGAAAGAATCCGCTATCCTGATGGGTTGTTCTGCTGGCAGTAGGATAGTGATGGATTTTACATTGGAACATCCTGATAAAGTGAAAGCGATAATACTGATAGGTCCGGTTGTCAGTGGATTCACTTCTACATCTCATATGTCAAACAGGGGTGGGCATCTCACAAAGGAAATATTTAATGATCATGACCGATTTTTAAAATACTGGTTCAATGTTGATCCCTATAATACATCACCAAAGAATAAGGAAGCCCGCGCTGAAGCGGATAGATTACTACAGGCGAATCCTCAAAATCTTGATTTCGAGAAAAATTATCTTTCTTTGCCTCCAGCAAGACCGGCGTTAAAGAACCTGGGAGAAATAAAAGTTCCGGCATTGATAATCGGCGGCGCTGATGATATGCCGGATGTACATGCTCATATCGGCGCAATCAATGCTGGGATCGAGAATTCATTTCGTGAAGTAGTCCCGGATTCAGGTCATCTGGTGCATATGGAAAAACCTGATGTTTTTAATCATCTTTTGTTCAATTTTCTCAACGAAATCAACTTTCTTGATGATGTAGCGAAAAATGGTTTCGAAACAGCTTCTAATAATTATATAAAAGGCCTCGAAATTGATAGGGATAGTGTTCTGGTGGGTGAAAGCAGAATAAACCAGCTTGGATATCAGTACTTGAATAAAGGGGATGTTGCTGCCGCTATCTATTTGTTACGGATGAACGTTGCCGCTTATCCGGAATCCTCGAACACCTATGATAGTCTTGCTGAGGCGTATAATGCTGACAAGCAATATGACCTTGCCATCTCGTTCTATAAGAAAGTTCTGGAATTAAATCCTGACAATGCGCACGCAAAGAGACAAATCGAGATAATAGAATCCGAGATGAAAAAATAAGCTATACATAAGGAAAAACAAAATAAATAAAGGGGCAAATAAAAAATGAAAAAGATGTTGTTTTTAGTGTTTCTGATAATGTCTTCACTGATTTTTGCGGAAGATAAAAGTAATTACCTGGGACAGGAGCCGCCTGGCACAAAAGAGAAAGTTTTTTTCCCGGGTGTGATTTCCGCTGGGTTATATGAAAGGGATATTGCGATAAACAATGAGGGAACTGAGATATATTATTCTCTCATGGTTCGTGGGATCTCGGTGATCATGGTTACACGCCTTGTTGATGGTAATTGGACGGAGTCGGAAGCGGCTTCGTTTTCTGCGAACCTTTCCTATAAATTCGCCGAGCCGGCATTTTCACCCGATGGGAAGAAAATATATTTTCTCTCTACCGCTCCGCGTAAAGGTGAAGAACCAAAACCAGGCTGGGGGCATCAACATATATGGATAGCGGATAGGTTGGAGAATGGCGGTTGGAGTGAACCTTATGAAATAGGCGCGCCGGTTACATCGGATGATGGCCAATTTTTCCCGTCTTTTACAAAGACAGGCACCCTTTATTACACATACAGTCCTAGTTCAGATCCCCTGAAACCAAAGCTATACCGTTCAAAATACATCAACGGAGCTTTCCAGGAACCTGAAGAACTGCCTGCCCCGGTAAACGGCTCAGGCTCTATATACAACGCTGCTATTTCGCCGGATGAAAGCTACCTGCTTGCATGTGTCCAGGGCCGTGATTTTAATAAAGATCCGAAAATTCCTGAGTATTTTGTGTTCTTCAGGAACGATGATGATACCTGGTCCGAGCCGGTGAATCTTAGTAATATCATTGATAAAGAAGGCTCAGGCGCGATATCAATATCAGTTTCTTCTGATGGGAAATATATCTTTTTCTCGAGTGATAGGGGAGATTTTGCCTCTAAGCTTGAAGGCAAGCGGTTAACATCTTCGACTATAACTGCTGTATTCAACAGCTATGGCAATGGCTATTCGGATATCTACTGGATCTCGACTGATATATTGAAAAATTTAAAGAAATAGAGAAATTAATCTTATTTTTTAAAGATACTGGTTTGCTTCGATACGTTCAGTACAGGCAAATCGAGCATGACATTCTTCACGGGTTCAAGGATAATCCTTGAACCCGCCTAGTAGTAATACGAAGATTCTTACTTTCGAGCGAAGAAAATACTTTTATTCTTTGCGGATTCCGTGATTATTTTTGTATCTATCCTCCGTTATTTTTATTGAAGTCTTTTAAACATTATTAAGCATTTCGCCTGCCATCAATAAGGTAAATCACTGTTTTGTTGATATGAAAAAAGTATAGTATGCTTGCGCAACTATTGTATTTATGTATACTTTCTGCTGGAGTAAGCATTATTTAATTTCATATGTTAGGGGCATACTATGAAAAAATCAATTGTGTTTTGCATTGTCTTCTTTATATTCTATTCAATATTCAACGGTATTCAATCAGAAGGGAAATCATTTCCCGGGGATAAGTTGAACTCTAAACAGGAATTAGCAAACCAGGTCAAACCGAAAGCCGCAAGCTTACAATTGGAGAAAGACTACGGAAAAACGCCGTTGTACTTTATCCACAATGAGGGCCAGGTGGATTCGAAGGCGCAGTATTATGTCAAAGCGCATAATTACACACTCTGGATGATCACTAATGGACTGGTGTTTGACAAAACCAGACTGATAAAAAAAACCGGTGAGGAAACAGAGAAGACACCAGCCGATTTCAAACATTCAAAACCGGATAAGTTCGAGCGGAATGTGTCACGTTTAATATTTCTTGGTTCAAATGGCGAGGTCAAGATAGCCTCCGAGGAGCCGACTGAGTATAAGGTCAATTACTTCCGCGGTAATGATCAGTCGAAATGGTATTCCGATATCGACACTTCCAAATCGGTGAAATATGAGAGTATCTATAACGGGATAGACCTCAGAGTCTACGGCATTGAAAAGCAGATCGAATATGACTGGATTGTCCACCCCGGAGCCGATCCGGCTTATATCCGCTTCAAGTATGAAAACGTCAAATCGATCGAAATCGACAGCGAAGGCGACCTGGTCATCGATACCGATTTCGGCAGCCTTATCCATAAAAAGCCGGTCAGTTATCAGATCATCAATGGGGAAAAAGTCAGTATAAAAGCAGATTTCAAGAAACTTGGAGATAACTCTTACGGTTTTACCGTCCCGGAATATAACACCGAATACGCCGTGGTTATCGATCCACTGATTTTAGAATACTCCACCTACCTTGGGGGAAACGACGAAGATTCCGGAAATGGAATCGCGGTTGACTCAGAAGGCGCTGCATATATAACTGGAAATACCTCCTCTTCCGATTTTCCTACTCTAAACCAGTACCAGGCATACCAGGGTGGTACTGATGTTTTCATTACCAAGCTCTCTTCAACCGGAAATTCCCTTATCTATTCTACCTACCTGGGGGGAAGTGCTGATGATTATGGATATGGAATCGCAGTCGACTCAGAAGACGCGGCATATGTAACTGGATCTACCTCCTCTTCCGATTTTCCTACTCTAAACCAGTACCAGGCATTCCAGGGTGGTACTGATGTTTTCGTTACCAAGCTTTCTTCAACCGGAAATTCCCTTATCTATTCTACCTGCCTGGGGGGAGGTAGTTGGGATGAAGGACACGGAATTGCAGTTGACTCAAGAGGCGCGGCATATATAACAGGAAATACCAATTCAACAGATTTTCCTACCGTAAACCAGTATCAGACAGACCAGGGTAATTATGATATTTTTATCACAAAGTTTCAATGGGAAGATCCAAACTCCGCTCCTGTTGCGGTTATAGATGCGGATTCATTCGGAGGGGTGGCGTCGGTCACGATCACTTTTAATGGATCGAGTTCTTATGATTCGGACGGCTTGGTAGTCGCCTGGAGATGGTCATTCGGCGATGGAGCCTCCGGAACAGGGGAAACGATTGCGCATGAATATACTTCCACGGGTACTTATACTGTTTCTCTCCAGGTCAGGGATAACGACGGCGTATGGTCTCCATATGTCTCTGAACAAATACAGGTTTATAATGAAAATGAGATCAGCTGTTCGCTCAGTGTTTCACCTTTATCTATAAAAGCCAACAGCAGAGAGATAGCTGTGGCCTCAGTTATATACTACTACACACCTTCTGATGGCTCGGGAACCGTACCGGTTCAATATGATCTTAAACCGGCGTTCACGGCTACCGACGGATCATTCTCCGGGATCAACCAGTTCAATCCAGCCTCAGGAGTATATACAGATATGCTCACTTCCGGCAATCCAGGAACTGCAACCATTACCAGTTCTCTTGCCGGGGATGATATATGCTCCGTGCAGATAACCTACACCTGGCCAAAATCTCCTCTGAACCTGACTGCTGAAGTTGACGAGAACAGGGGATTGTTCAAAGGCAAGTTATTTGTCACCCTTTCATGGAGTGAAAATACCAGTGACCTTTATGAAACCGCCGGGTACAGGGTGTACCGTTCGGTTAACGGCTCAGACTGGGAACTGATTGCAGAACTGAGCGCTGAAACCTATACATATACAGATGAAAAATTGTCAGTAAAAGACCAATATTCCTATGCAGTTACCAAAATAGATACCGACGGAGATGAGAGCGACAAGGCTGTCATCAATATAGAATAATAAAAAAACGTATTTGTTACCCCGGTCTCAGAGCCGGGGTTTTTAATTATCATCTCGCGGGTTCGGATCTCCTGATCCGAACCAATTTAAGGTTCTGGTCGGAAACTTGAACCAGTATTAATATAGATTGCTTCGCTACGCTCGCAATGACATTTAGTAGAAAGCTTTTAGGCGGGTTCAAGGATAATCCTTGAACCTGCTTTTGTGCGTATGATTTACTTTTCTTTAGAATTACTCCCGTAGCTAAGAAATTTCTGTTATCATTATATCTGTAACTATTTACAAAAATATTAATATCCATGTAAACCGGATTTTTTATACCCTCGTCAAACTAAACTGAGGAAATAAGCGCGAATGCAGGAAGACATTAAATTAGTCAACAGGCTGAAAGAAGGCGATGAAAGCGCCATGGAGGATATAATGAATCTGTACCGCAAGAAATTATACTATTTCGCATACGACCTGGTAGGAAACAGGGAGGAAGCGGAAGACCTTGCGCAGGAAGTCTTTTTTAAGGCTTACAAGTCGATTCATAACTTCCGTGGTGATTCACAATTGCTTACATGGTTATTCAGGATTGCTATAAACCGCTCGATTGACTACAAACGCAAAAAATCCCACTGGATACTGAAAAACAGCGAACCAGTAGATGAATATCCGGTTATCCACCAGTTGGAATCGTCTTTGAATAATGTAAATCCTGATAAAGTCTTAGAAGATGCAGAAATTGAAAGAAACGTCCGAAAAGCACTTGGTTCATTGACTTCGAAGGAACGTTCCGCATTTGTGCTTAAACACTACCAGGATTTAAAGATTAATGAAATCTCAAAAATCATGAGCCTATCTGATGGAACTGTGAAGTCTCTGTTGCACAGGGCTATTCAAAAACTTCGCAAGGAACTGTCGTTCTACAATGTGCCATTTTGTACGGAGGAAAACTAATGGATAGCTGCAGAAAAACACAGAAAAAGCTTATCTCGATTGTTTGGAATGAACTTGATGGGCGCGAAAGGGCTGATTTACTTGAGCATATCAAGGGATGCCCGGAGTGCGAAAGGATTTATAATGAAATGTCCAAAACTCTGAAAAAAATGGAAACACGGAAAAGGCCGGAGCCGTCTTCGGCATTTATGGAGAAATCCTGGAGTCAGCTTAAGCAGGAAATGACGGAGAAAAAGGGCAGAGGGCGGTTTAACATTCCATCCTTAATCGGGAACTTATCTTTGAGGCCGGTTCTTTCACCGGGGTTTGCCGGGTCCATCCTGATTCTTTTCATTGGTATGTTTATTGGTTGGATTCTTTTCTCAGGAAAACCTGATGACAATCAATTGCAGATCCCCACTGATCAGAATACTGGAATCCAGAATATAACTTACCAGGAAAGAACTGACCGGCTTCTCGAACGCTCTAAAACGATGCTTCTCGCTTTTGTCAATTGGGATGCAAAAACCGATGATACATCGATACTTGATCTCGACAGGAGCAAAAAACTCTCAGCAAATCTGCTCACGGAAGCGGTAAGCATCAGGAAGCAACTTCCGGCTTCTGAACGCGCCAGGGTGAACGAGCTGATTACAGACCTCGAATATATCCTCCTTCAGCTTGCAAACATTGAAGGGGAGAATGACCTTGAAAATATTGAAATCATCCAAACCGGTATCGATTCAAGGGGCATCATACTGAAGATTAATCTTGAGGAAATCAGCCGCCTGAGCCAGAAACAGGAAAAAAAGAAAATTAATGAAAATACAATTTAATCGAAAGGAGACTACAATGGATTACAAAAAATTAACTGTTTACATACTGATTACTCTTCTAGCCACATTCATGGCAGGCAGGGTAGTTTTAGCAGCTGCCTCTGATGATGTTGATGCTTATAAAAAAGCATACGCTTTGATTGGGGAAGAAAAATGGAAAGATGCACTTGGTGCGCTGTCCCATTTCATTGATGAGTATACCGATAGTGAATATGTAGATGATGCGGGATACTGGTATTGCTACGCTATGGAAAGAAGCGGCGCAGATGACGAAAAAGCACTTCAGTGTTATGAGTCTTTTCTTTCCGACTACCAGGATTCAAAATGGGAAAAGGCTGCAAAATCACAGGTCATAGTTTTAGCGAAGAAACTCTCAAAAAACGGCCATACCGAGTATAAACATTATCTTAAAGGATATGAAAAGAACGGTGAAGATGAGATAGCGATTACAGCCATTCATGCCCTGGGAGAAAGAGGAGACGAAAGATCCTTAGTAAAACTCCAGAGCATTTACGACAAGAAAAAGAATAAATCAATCAGGAAAGCCGTTATCTTCGCTATCAGCCAGAACGAAAGCAAAAAAGCTTTAGATTATCTGTACCAGATCGTTCAGGATAAATCTGACCCTTCTTCACAGGGTGAAGCAGTATTCTGGCTCAGCCAGCGTGAAGAAAAGGAAGCTGCGGGTTATGTAGAAAAAGTACTCTTCGGCGATTATTCCGCCGCGATCCTTAAAAAAGCTGTCTTTGCAGCTGCTGAATTAGAACATGGTGGATTCCAGCTCCTGGAGAAAGTCGTAAAAAATCATAAAGACGAAACAGTTCGTGCAGAAGCTGTATTCTGGATTTCTCAGACCGAATCAAAAGATGCGGTTGCTTTCCTTGGTAACCTGGCATTTACGGATAAAAGCGAAAAAGTACAACTGAAAGCCGTATTTGGGCTTTCACAGATTGAAACCGAACAATCGGTCAATATGCTTGTGAAGATTGCTAAGGAACATAAAAGTATCGACGTTAGAAAACAGGCTATCTTCTGGCTCGGGGAAATTGAGCATCCCGCTGCTGAAAAAGCTCTCGATGAGATAATCGATAGTCTGTAAAAAATCACCTTCCGGTTGAGAGGAATAATACTTCCTCTCAACCATCTCTTTGTAAAAACTGATTTAAAAGGAGAATAAAGATGAACTCTATCAAAGTTAGGATAAGTGTAGCTTTAATTGCTCTTTTACTTATAATTTCATTGCCGGCTAACGGGGCTAATAAATTGATCTACCTTGATAACAAGGGGGAGACATTAGCTCAGAAATGGGATAGTGCAATCAGTAAAGCCGGATCGATGGGATTAAAAGAATATTGGGTTGCCTGGGGATTTACAAGGCTTATGCATAAAAACAACATGATAACCAGCTGCCACAGCAGCTCAAGCCGGACATTCGCATCAATTCTTACTGGAAAAGATGGTGAAAATGTGATGATCGATGATGATATTAATATCAAAGACTACACAATACGGATTAAAAATGATAGCAAGAAAAAGGATAAGGGGCCGAAAGTACAAAGAAAAGTCATTGTGCTCTTTAAACTATCCGATAATGGAAATTTAGAGAAGGTCATGTATGGCAATGAGGAAAGCAGTTTCTGTATGGATGATCAGCCTGTTGTCTGGCTTGGTATGATAGAGAACCAGAAGAGTTTCGATTTTCTGAAAAAGAAATATTCGTCATCTCAGGATATTAAACAACGGAAACAAATCATGAGCGCAATCGCGAATCATGATCTTAAGAAAGAAATCATTCCGTTCCTGAAAGATAAATATGAAAACGAGACTAATATTAAAATAAGAGAAACAGCGGTTTTCTGGCTTGGTATACAGGATGATCCGGATACAATTGAATATCTTGAAGGAATTGCATATTCTGATGAGTCCCATAAAGTCCGTGAGGAAGCTGTTTTTGCGATATATTTGGGAGAATGTGATGAATCGATTAACTCGCTTTTGAAAATAGCAAAAAGTAATGGAGATCAAAAAGTAAGGGAAATAGCTATTTTCTGGCTTGGTCAGAAAGCGGAGAAAAAATCCCTCGATCTTTTGGGTGATATAGTTGAAAACGAAGGAAATGTTCAACTGGCAAAAGAAGCTGTATTCGCGATATCTCAGCATGAGGGCTCAAATTCAATAGATAAACTTTTTAAAATCGCCAAGACACATAAAAGCAGGGAAGTGCGGAAAAGCGCTATTTTTTGGCTTTCGCAGATTGATGATGACAGGGTTGTCGATTTCCTGGAGGAGATTATAGACGCTGATTAAATATTGCTTATGTTATATAAAATTCAGGCGGCCGGAAAATCCAGCCGCCATTTTTTTAATTTTATCTAATCTATTGACCGATTATTTCAAATAAAACATCAAGCTTCTGCATTTCCGCAGCTTCATCTCCGCTCCAGCCAACATGGAAATAGCGGACATTTCCATCTTTATCGACGATCAACTTTGTTGGGATGCCGGGTATTTTGTATGACTTGTTAGCGCTGTTGTTTTCATCATCGAGCAGAACATAGAAAGGATAATTGTTCTTGCTTAAGAAATTCTGTATCCGTTCAATTCTCTGGTCATCGTGGTCGCGGGTGTTAAGAAAAATAATTGCTACGTCTTTTGAATCTTTGTATTTTTCAACCATTTTTTTCATTGTTGGGAAGGAAGCCCTGCATGGCGGGCACCAGGTAGCCCAAAAGTCCACCAGTACAGTCTTTCCTTTGAAATCTGCTAACCTTACTGTTTTTCCTTCCAGATCTTTCAGTGTAAATGCCGGAGCTGTATATTCTTCCAATTCGTTCATTAGCTTGTTTTTAAGGTTTTCCTTACCCTTCATCTTCAGATTTGTAAGATCAGTAGTGAGTTGAGTTTCATTTTTTCCTGATTTTATAGATGCCTGCGCAAAAAGATCATCCATTTTCTCAGTTGCATAGTTTGTTGTAATAAAACCGGAGATTTCTGATATCGCTTTTTCATCTGAACCATTATCTAGTAATGACATCACATAGGCTTCATTCAGTAAGCGGTTTTCTTTCTTGCTGAGATTTACAGCCTCTGTAATTGCTCTAAGGCAGCCTTTTTTATCACCCGTTTTATCCAAAATTTTGCTGTATGTATCCAGACATGCTGCAAGTAGTACTTCTCTTTCCTCTTTCCACTGCCTTGTCGAGAGGTATTCTGGTTTTTCATTAGTGGGATTTTCGAGTTCGGCTCTCGCAATCTCAACTGCAGTCTCAGTCAGTTTAAGCGCATTTGTATTGTTTCCCTTCTCCAGCATCTTTTTGGCTAACGCTTCGTAAAGACCGGAAGTCCTGGCTTCGGGAAACTTGGCTATATAGTCATCAGTTCCTTTTTCACCTGATTTTTCAATTAGATCTTTTATGATTTGTGAATGCATATAATCCATGTATTGAAAATCTTTGTGGTTTTCCTTGAAAAATTGCACCATATTGATTTTTTTATCGATATCTTTTTCTGCGCGAAATTTTGAAAAATCATCAAAGGCGAATACTTCGTTATTTTTATCAGCATTTTTAAGAAGTACGCGGAACTCATTTTCTTCATTTTCTAAACCGAGTCTGTTGGAAAGATTGATAAATGTTTCCAGCTCAGGAACTGACAGGTTTGTTTTTGTCAGATATTTTTTGATATCATTTTTAACAATTTCTTCTCCCTGTTTATCTTTGTACCTGAGGATAATATTATAGTAGAGAGTAAGATAGTCTTTACGGCTTTCCGGGTATTCATCGAATTCCTCTTCAAGATAATTCAATGCCAGTTGCTGGTTTTCATCTGATCTCTCAATTCCTGCAAAAAATCCATTGTTGAACAGAAGATCTGCCATCGCAACTCTTGCGCCTTTGATTGGCTTTTGATGATTAAGACGATACAACAGACGGTAGCCATTTTTATTATTAGTATCTTCCAGTTCATCCGATACGAATTTGAAAACAATAGCGCGGGTGTTATTTTCCGGGGTTATCGACGTGGTGAAAGTATCGCCTTCTTTTTTCATGAATACACTTTCAGTCTGTAGATTTTTACCATCACTCTGAAAATAGAACATCTCAACATTATCAGCGCCTTCGAGTTTAGTCCCCTCGGGATTGTACACAACCTGTATTTGTTTACCCGGGCCCGGGAAATCAGGCTCGTAGACGAAATTTTCAATTTTCCCACTGCATGCGGCTAAAATTAATATAAGCAGTAAAACACCTGCCATCCTTGTAATAGATTTCATAAGAATTCCTCCTAACTATATCTACCATATAAAATGGTTTTCATGCAAAACAGTTTATACTAAAAACAGTTAAAATTACACATAAAACAGGTAAGGCTCATTTTCCTTGTTTAACTCTGTAGAATTCATATCCGGAATACCGGATACGTTCTCCTGGATTATCCGAAAAACGTATTGTATCACCCATGTTTCTTCCGAGGCCGATGACTACAGCCTCATTTGCAGAAATAGTCCTAAGCGGTAGAATTGCGACAGGATCGTCGTTATCATCCCGGTATAGTTTTACAGTCAAGGCGTTATTTTCGATTGTGAGCAGCATTTCATCGTAATGCGAATAATCACTGGATTTCCTGATGCGATATTTTCCGAACCTCATATACCAGGCAACATTGATATCTTCTTTTTTGACTTTTGTACCAATCAGAAAACCGTCTCCGTATTGATAAAGCGCGACAACCTGTTCACCGTCTATCTGGTCAAAAGCGAATTCGATGTTCGACAATGGACCGACTTTTAGTTTAATGAAGCCGAGTAGTACAACCCTTCCTGAGAAATTACCGTTAACATTTTCCTGAAGTTCAAGTGTCCGCCCCATTGCTTCGGCTCTCAGGTCTCTCCCGTCCTGTTCAATTTTCACAAGCCCGGCGGATGTGGCATATTCGCCAGCAATACGTTTCAACTCTGCATCAGTTTTTGTTTCCCGAAGTTCCGGTTCGGGCCATTCAGGTTGGATAAGTTTTTTCTTTTCAGCAAGCGCTTTTTTTATCCCCTCCAGGGCAACCACCTGGGAAGACTGGTTGCCTGAAGTATTAGAAAATACCACAATACCGAGTCCATGTTCCGGGAGTATTATAACTCTTCCTGTGTTGCCTAGGGCAACTGAATCATGCCATGCGTATTTACCGACATATTTAAAATAATCACCTATATTTGTGAGCACCCATCCATATCCCATCCGCAGGCTATAATCCAGAGGTGTATCGGTATTTAATGCAGTCATGGTTTTTTCGGCTTGTTCATTTGTGAAAATTTTAGAGTTATTATTTTTTGACGATTTTAAAAACATTTTTAAATATTCAGTCATGTCGGCTGCAGATGAATACATTCCCATTGAGTACCGGTCTCTAACGTAGAGTTGAGGCCTTTCATCCTCATCACGATACGGCTTTGTCATAAAGTTTTTAACCTCAGTATTGAGCCCAAATCCTGTATGTTTCATCCCCAATGGATCGAGAAAATTTTCTCTTATGTAAGTATCAAACGGTTTACCGCTTATTTTTTCTACAATTTTTGTTAATATTTCTATATCTATATAAGAAAATGCAAAAACATAATGAGGTTTCGAGCACATATACTCAGATGAGAGCATTTTTATATAATCATTCTGTTTGATTGGTTTAGTATTAATGCTTCCGCCTCTAAGTTCCGAGGGCAGGCCGCTGTGGTGTGTAATTAGATCTTTTACAGTGATCTCGGTTTCGTATTTTTCATGGCTGTTTATTGAAAATTCTGGGAGGTAAAAACTGACCGGTTTGTTAATGTCGATTTTTCCTTCCTCCGCCAGTTTGAATACAGCATGTGAGACAAATAATTCGGACATAGAGCCTATATGAAAAGCGGTATCCACAGTCATCCGTTTTTTTCTTTTTTCGTCGGCATAACCGAATCCCCCCGACCATACGACTTTATCCTCATCGACCAGAGCTACACTCATCCCGATGATATCTTCATCATCCATCTGGTCATCGACCAACTCCTGCATGAATTCGATTGTCTCTCTGTATTTTGTAGCTGTCTCAAGTTTACTTGCGGGCATCATTACGAATAACAGAAAAATCACAATATTTATAACAGCGGTTTTATATAGAATTCCTTTGAGTTTTCGATTCGGCATGTTTTCCTCCATAGAATTTACTATTCTTTAACTTTTCTGAACACTGTGAACAGATCAAAATCTGCGTTGATCTTCAGATGTTGATGACTGTTAGCCACTTCCAATTCTTCATTTTCAGTCGTTATTAATTTTTCCGGCATGATAAATTCGGATATCGTACCATTGGTATGTAGTACCTCAAGACGGTCACCTGCAGTTATTTTATTGCGAACTCTGAGGACCGAATACACAGGGCCTCGCTCTGCAATATCGCCCACGAATGTGGATGTTGCAGCACTGTCGCTCGTTTCAAACGAGTAATCTTCATAGGTGTTTTCCCCCTTCATGAATCCATAAGAATACCCTCGGTTTGTAATTCTACTAAGGTATCTAAATCCTTCCTCCGGTGATATTTTCTCACCGTCCATTACCCTACGATAGAACGAGATGACAGAGGCAAGATAATGGACTGTTTTCATCCTGCCTTCAATTTTAAATGATATTACTCCTGCTTTCTGAAGCTCGTCTATGAACGGGAACAATGCTAAATCTTTACTGTTGAAAAAATATAGTCCACGTTCATCTTCGAAAACAGGCAGATATTCGCCGGGGCGTTTTTCTTCCACAAGATGGTAGTTCCATCTACATGCCTGAGCGCATTCACCGCGATTTGCCCCACGCCCTGTCAGGTAATCGCTGATTGCGCAGCGTCCGGAATATGAGAAACAGACAGCGCCATGTATAAACACCTCGGTTTCTATCCCGGTTTTGTTCGCCTCTTTCTGTATTTCTTTGATCCTCTCAAGAGAGAGTTCTCGTGCGAGATTTACTCTCTTTGCGCCAAGCTGTCTGTATGCTTCTATTGTTTGATGACTAAGTGTGTTGGCTTGTGTGCTTATATGAATAGGTACAGAAAGCCCAAGTTTTTTTAATTCAAAAATCAGACCGAGGTCGGAAACTATAAAAGCATCTGCTTTCATATCATTCAATGATTTCGCTGTATCGAGAAGCGAGGTGTACTCTTCTGAGTAAGGGTAAATGTTTAGTGTAATGTACCCTTTCCGTCCGTTTTCATGAAGATGATTCAATCCTTCTTCCGCTTCTTCGAGGCTGAAATTACCTGCGTAACTTCTCAGTGAGCCTTCCTTTGTTCCAAAATAAACAGCATCCGCCCCATATGCTACAGCCCATTTTAATTTTTCCAAGGTACCGGCAGGCGCAAGGAGTTCGCTCATTTATTGTTTTCTCCGCGGTCAAAATATTCGACAGCTTCTTCAATATCCTCTTTCATTTTAGCCTTTAATTCGTCAGCGTTACTGAAGGGTTGTTCATCCCTGATTCTTTTAAGAAAGAACAGGCGTACTGTTTTATCGTATAGATTAAAATCCTGGTCTATAACGTATGATTCGATAGCAAAATTCCCATCATCGAATGTCGGCCGGTTCCCGATATTTGTGACAGATCTGAATTTCTCATTTTCAATTTCTATGTAAGTTATATAAACTCCCGCTGGGGGAAGAAGTTTGTTAACCGGTTGGATATTTGCTGTTGGGTATAGCAGTTTGTGTCCTCGGGATGAGCCGTGAATCACTTTACCGTCTATATAATAATCTCTACCCAGGAGTATGGTAGCTTGGGTCATATCCCCGGCTCGGATCGCATTCCGTACGCTGGTGCTGGAAATCTCCTTACCCTTTTTTTTCACAGGATCGACGATTATGACATTGAAACCGTATTTTTTCCCCAGACTTTTCATCAGTTTATAATCACCCTCACCACTAGCCCCGAAAGAGAATCTTTTCCCGAATACCAGAGTGTGTATCCCTATTTTTTTCACAAGGATATCTTTTACAAAATCTTCAGGTTTGATAGATCTGAATTCTTCATCGAATTTCTGGACGAAGAGGATGTCTATCCCTTCCTGGATTAGAATCTCGAGCTTCTGTTCCTGGGTGGTAATCAATTCAAAATCCCCATTCTTTTTAAAGAATTGTTTGGGATGAGGATTAAAGGTGAATACGCATGAAGTGCCGCCTATTTTTTCTGCATACCTGGTCACTTCCTCTGTAAGTTTTTTATGACCGAGGTGTATTCCATCCATCTTGCCGATTGTCAGTACAGGTTTGTCTATTTTAATGGGATTGTTCAGATCCCTGATTATCTTCATTCATTTACCTCAAATTCAAGCATCAATCCATCATATGCCGGCTCCATCGTACCAGGGAGAGTTTTTTTCAACTTATTATGATCAAAAGCGTGAGACATATGAGTAAAATAAGTTTTTTTCGCCCCGATTCTCTCAGCCAATTCGACGGCTTCATCATATGAAAGATGTGTTGAATGCCGACGGTATCTTAGCATTGATAACACCAGGATATCAAGGTTACCAAGTTGCGCGAGCGAACTCTCCGGGATGGCGCTCACATCAGTCAGGTACGCCATCTTTCCTATACGATAACCGAAGATCTTTGTTTCCCCATGGTAGAGTGTGACAGGTTGGATATTGGTTCCATTGAAAGCTATGGGATTTGTTCCCTGTTTTATAAACTTCATTATGGGTACTCCACCGCCGACTCCCCGCATCCTGAAGGAATAACTGAAAACTTTTCTTACTTCATTGTATGAATATTTTGGAATATATATTGGTATAGCCGAGTCCTGATAGTAGTTATAAATTCTGAGTTCATCCAGACCGAAGATATGATCCGCGTGGTGATGGGTGAGTAAAACAATATCCACTCGTTCCAGGTTGAATTTAAGCGCCTGCGCTCTGAAATCAACTGTCGCATCTAATAATGTGGTTTGCCCGTTGTCGAATATAACCGCAGCCCCTGTCCTGAAGCGCTTATTTTTTTGATCTTTCGAGCTGCATACCTTGCAGCGGCAACCTATAACCGGTATGCCGACTGATGTCCCGGTCCCCAGAAAGAGTAACCGGGCTTTCATGCTATTATTTTTATTCTTCTTTTGCATCCTTGAAAGAAAATGATATCAGAAGACCGGCAAGATAAAAAATTAATCCCATCAGTAGTACTCTGTTATATCCTTTTGTGATTGCTATATAGAACGCAAATGCTGAACCAAGTACCGAAAGGCTGCCGTTTACTGCCCAGCTCCAGGGGATAATCTGTTTGAATCTAAGATTAATATACTTGATACCAAGCGGTAGCGGCATTCCCATTGTGAAAGCCAGCGGAGCAAGTAAAAGGACCGTAATCAGTATCCTTAAAATAACAGGTAATGTGAATATTCCATATAAAAGGCTATTTAATATTAGTAGATAGAATAGGGATATTACAGCCAGTATCGGGATTGCTATTCTTATTTTTTTTGCTGCCTGTTCTTCTTCCCATCTTGCAGTGAAACGGCTTCCCAATCCTCCAAAGATCAACACTGTGAAAAGAACTACAGATAGAGAATAAATCGGGTGACCCAGGAAAAGAATAAATTTCTGCATCATTGCGACTTCAATAAGCATGAATCCGGCTCCCAGTACACCGAAGTAAAGAAGCGCGAGGAACTTGGAGGTGAAATGTTTTTTCAGTTCTCCAGATTTAAAAGTTATCATAGGTATTAATATAACAAACAACACCAATATGATGATTATAAGGATTAAGTACTGAAGCGAGCTTGTACCCCGGTTAAACATCATCTTTCCACTGAACAAGGTTTTATTTTCCAGTCCCTGTTTTATCAGCTCGCTAAATCCGATGTTTTTCTCCTTCAGGAAGAAAAATGGACGGTTATCGGTTACGGGGCTCAATTCGTATTTGTATTTGTTAAG
>JAFGBY010000137.1 GCA_016932915.1 Acidobacteriota bacterium
AAAGCCAAAAGGTACAGTAACTATGGCTCTAGCGCGGGATATTATAAAAAAATTCAACGGAAAAATCTGGATCGACCAAAAGGGCGATGAAATATCCATCTGCTTTACTATTCCGAAATTTTAAATTTTGCGCTCATCTGTTATTATATCAAATATATATTTAGGATAATTAAATCTTGAATCTGGATTTGGACTCTTTTCTATTTAAGAAAAATATCAGGCTAAGATATATTGTCATTGTGACAGTAATCTATTCTGTTTTATTTGCCGTCTTCATATTAATCTTCAATAGAGAAATTACTAAAAGTTATATTAATAACTTTGAAGAAATCACAGAAAATAATACTGCTATAATCACAGCACAGGTTAAAGAATTATTAGCTTCCGGATCCGGCAACATATTTTCGAAAATCATTACAAATCCCGATCTCAGATACAGACCGGATATCGGTGTAATAAAAACCTCGACGAAAACATCAGTTTTTCCCGAAGATACTCCGGAAGAATTTCTGTGGTTTCTGGATTCAGAATTAAATCAGATAGAAAATATCACTTCGCAAAACAATAAATTCTCAGTATACCTGGATAGAAAAACTGATGAGACTCGGGAATATTTAATATATTGGCAAGATATAACAGTACATAACCAGGATTACCAAAAAGCTACACTCATTTTGGGCTTTAACACAGGCTCAACCTGGTTAAAAATAAAAAACGCACAGAAAGAAATATTCAATGTGGCTGTTATCATATTTATTGTCGGGTTCATTATTATTGTCTTCCTGATATGCAACTTTGTAAGACCTATAAAGGAAATAATAACTTTTTCCGAAAACCTTGCATCCGGTAACTTTGAAAAGAAGATTACCTGGAAACGTGAAGATGAACTGGGACAACTTGCAGATACCCTGAACCAGATGACAGATCAAATAAGGTCAAATATCAACAGCCTGCTGGAGATAAACCAGGTAAGCCGTGAAATCAGTACAGTATCCGAGGAAAACTTAATAGGCAGACATCTTTATAAAAATATTCAATCCATCTTCAATTTCGATGCATTAATCACCGGTATCCTTCTTGAAGATAAAAATGTTCTAGATATCCGGTTTAATTCTTCCCGTATCGATAAAAATCTGAGAGTACGCAAGGATGAATGGGATGATATCCTGTTTGAAATCACTCAGAATAACAGGGCATATTTTCTTGTCGGAATAGATAAATCAAAACCGATTTTCGAATTCTTAAGAAGATTCCATAATAAAAAATACAAATCAATGCTCACTGTCCCGATCATCTATGCAGATGAGATTCTCGGATTCGTGATGATGCTCAACAAAAATGAGGTAGAATTTATGGCGCCGGAAATAAATTACCTCACAATCCTGGCAAACCAGGTCTCTGTCACTATTATTAATGCCCGTTCTTACAGGGTTATACAAGGATTGATCACCGACCTCGAAAGTAAAGTACGCCAGCGCACTGACGAGCTTGTCAAAAGAAACCAGGAATTGGAAAACACGCTCACTGAATTGAATGAAACTCAATCCCAGCTTATACAATCAAGCAAAATGGCTGCTCTTGGCCAGTTGATTGCCGGCATTGCTCATGAAATTAATTCACCGCTTGGATCGATAAATGCAAACACAGATATATACAACAGGATATTCGAAATAATCCAGGAGAGCCCTCAGGATAACCTCAATGAGCATCAACTGAATAAATACCTGAAAAAAATGAGAGAACTCAATAAAATCAATACGGAAGCATCCCGGAGAATAATAAAGATAGTCTCGGGTCTTAAAAATTTTGCACGAACAGATGAATCCGAAATGCGTGTGGCCAATATAAATGACTGCATCCTTTCCACACTTACAATAATACGGCATGAAATAAAAAACCGGATTACTATGAAAAAAAATCTTGGAAACATCCCGGACATATTGTGCTACCCTGATGAATTGAACCAGGTCTTTATGAATCTACTGATCAATTCAATACAAGCAATCCGCGGTGTTGGGGTTATAAAAATCCACACAAAAAAGAAAAAAAATGATATAATGATTGAAATCGAGGACGATGGTATCGGCATCGATAGTAAGCATCTGGGGAAAATATTCGACCCCGGGTATACAACTAAAGGTGTCGGCGTCGGCACGGGATTGGGGCTGTCAATAACATACAAGATTATTGAGAAGCATAATGGAACTATTGAAGTAGAGAGCAGGAAAGGCATCGGAACAAAGTTTACAATAAAAATACCGATTGAAATGGGACGTTATGAGCGACAAGAGAATATTGATAGTTGATGATGACGAGGCTATTCTGGGGAGCTTATCCGCTCTGATGGATTTAGTTTTTGAGGAATATAGCTCGCTCACTGCAGAATCCGCAAAAGAAGCTATGAAAATACTCGCAGAAAAAGACATCAGCCTTATTATATCCGATTTCCTGATGCCTGAAATGGATGGAATACAATTCCTGATAAAAGCCAAGGAAACATATCCCGATATCCCAAGGATACTACTTACCGGATACGCAGATAAAGAAAATGCAATAAAAGCAATTAATAACGCGGGAATCTACTACTATCTAGAAAAACCGTGGGATAACGAAGAACTGAAATTAATAGTTAAAAATGCACTCGAAAAAAGAGACCTGATTACCGAACTCGAAAAGAAACTTAAAGAGCTAGGAGAAGCACAGGAAGCGCTTATCCAATCAGAAAAGATGTCCGCTATAGGTAAGGTTACCTCGATGATAATGCATGATATTAAAACTCCTCTGACAATAATCCGCGGCACAGCCGAGGTTCTGGATAATGATTCAATCAAGGATAATAAAGATTTATATATTGAACGAATCATTCGCGCAGCCGACAAAATTTCAAATATGATTGGTGAAATACTCAGCTTCTCCCGTGGAAATTGGGAAATTCAAATAAATAAAGCATCTGTGGATAGTAAATCATTCCAACAGGATTTAATACGACCGCTTGAAGAACTGAGTGAAAGATACTCAGTGGAATTTAGCTCAGATATAAATTTCGATGGATATATAAAAATTGATATAGAAAAAATCACTCGTGTGATGAACAATCTTTTTTCTAACGGCATCGAGAGTGGAGGCGACCCGCCGAAAATTGATATAAAAGTCTATAATTCTGGAAAAAACCTTATTATAGAATTTAAAGATAACGGAACTGGGATTCCGAAAGAAATACTGGATTCTATTTTCACCCCATTTTTTACACATGGAAAAATGAAAGGCATCGGCCTGGGCCTGGCGATATGTAATGAAATAGTATCCAGGCATAATGGCACGATCAAAGCCGGCAACCTTGAGACTGGCGGAGCTATATTCACTATTACTTTACCGATGGAAGGATAACCTGCAATGCTGATACCTTATGGCCATACGGGCGCTATCAGAAAGATGCCCATTATCACTATAGCTCTTATTGTTATTAATACAGTTGTTTTCTTAATGACCATGAAAACCATCGAAGTTGGTCAAGGTAGTGTTATAACAGCTGAAAAATTTCTTCTGCAATACGAAATTCAGATAATGCAAAAATATGACCACGAAACATATAAAAACATCGATGAACATGCAAAAAATCTCAAAACGAAAAATGTCAGAAAAGAATTAAACAGTTACAGAGAAAAAATAAAAAGCGGAGATGTTGTCCCAAAAGACAGTATTGAATATAAACAGTGGGAAGAAAAATATAAAAGCCTTGAAAGAAGCCGTGAAAATGCTTTTCTTTATACATATGGGTATGTTCCAGGAAAGAAAAATTATTTAGGAATCTTTACATCCATGTACCTCCATGCAGGATGGTTCCACTTAATATTTAATATGCTCTTCCTCTGGGTAGCTGGTAGCGCGATAGAAGATAAATGGGGTATACCGTTCTACATAGTTTTTTACCATATTGGAGGGATAGTTGCCGGATTAATACATGGATTATCAGAACCGACTTCCATGATACCATCCCTGGGCGCATCGGGAGCAATATCCGCATTGATGGGAGCATTCCTTATAAGACATTATAAGTTCTACATTAAATTTATATTCTTCCTCGGGTATTTCATTAAATTCAAGATACGGGCCTATTATTTTCTTCCGTTCTGGATCGGAGAACAGCTGCTATTTGCCTCTGTCGATATAGCTGATGGTGGAACGGCTTTCTGGGCTCATATCGGCGGATTTTTCTTCGGGATGATATTTGCGGCGGGCGTCGTGCTGATCGGAATTGAAGATAAATACCTTTCTCCCCGATTAGCAGCCGGCTCAAGCAGCGAAGGAGCATGGAAAAAGGAAGAAGTCGTTGAAAAAGATTCACTGGATCACAATCTACAAGTTGGCAAAGACCTGATGGCGCGCGGAAAATACGATGATGCGATTATTTCAATTAATGCAGCTCTGACACTGAATCCGAACAATCTCGATGCGATGAAAGTCCTATATTATGCCAACATTAAAATCGGTGAGATCGATGAAGCGGTAAAAATTGCCGAAAAAATGTGCGAGATTCTTCAGATCCAAAAGAAAAACTCTGAAACACTGGATGTTCACAGGGAAGTAAAAAAAATAAAACCTACAAATGTTTTTTCGATGAGGGTTCAGTTTGGGATTGCTCAGACTTACCAGGGTATGGGTTTCTACCCGGAAGCAGCAAGGGCATACTATGAATTTGCAGTTGCTTATCCGGAAACCCAACTAGCAACCAAAGCTTTATTCACCGCGGGTGAAATAATACTACATAAACTTAAAAACAAGATGGAATCTTATAAAATCTTCTCATATCTGAATCAACGTTACCCGAATCAGCAATATTCGGATAAAACCAGGGAATATCTAAATTATCTTTCAGGTGGGTCGTCATCTGCAGGCCGATGAGCAGATACATAGTTTGACTTATTTCCCCTCCAAAGTTAACATTCATCGTTAATAATATCATTCATCTACATAAGGAGATAAAATGTCAGACATACTTGAAAAAATATTCGATAAAATAGATTCATATAGAGATGAAATGGTCGAATTGCAGCGAAAATTGACTGCAATTCCGGCAATGAGCCCAAACTATGAAGAGGGAAAGGGCGAAGTCGCGAAAGCAAAGTTCCTCGAATCCTGGATAAAGGAAAGAGGGTTGACTGATATAACCCATTATGACACACCTGATGATAGGGTAAAAGAAGGCATAAGACCAAATTTTGTTGTAAAATTGAAAGGTAAAAATTCTGACAGAAAATTATGGATAATGGCTCATATAGATGTCGTTCCTCCCGGAGACCTTTCAGAATGGGGCGGTGATCCCTGGAAGATGAGAATCGAAGGGGATGATATGATTGGCCGTGGAGTCGAAGATAACCAGCAGGGCCTGGTAAGTGGTTTGTATGCTGTTCTTGCCCTTAAAGAACTTGGTATAGAACCAGAATACGATACGTGCCTTATATTTGTCTCCGATGAAGAAACCGGAAGTAAACTGGGGATCAAATACGTCCTGGAAAACCATAAAATCCTGGGTAAAGATGACCTTATCATTGTTCCGGACGCTGGCGAACCTGACAGCTCTATGATTGAAACCGCGGAGAAATCAATCCTATGGATGAAGTTCACGACGACAGGAAAACAGTGCCATGGCTCAACTCCGGAACAAGGCATCAATGCGCACCGAGCGGCAGCGCACCTGATAACAGAGCTCGATGGCTTATATAAAAAATTCGATAAAAAGAACAATGTCTATGAACCGCCGATCAGCACATTTGAACCAACTATGAAAGAAGCTAACGTCACCAATATAAACACAATACCCGGGACTGATGTGATCGCTTATGATTGCAGAGTTCTGCCAGAATATAACACAGATGATGTACTCAAATATGCGCGAGATAAGGCGGATAAAATTGAAAAAGAACTCGGGGTCACGATAGAAATTTCTACTCCTCAACATGAAAAAGCCGCGCCACCAACACCGAACAATGCGCCGATAGTTAAACTGTTGGCTAAGGGAATAAAGGATGTCTATAACGTCGATGCAAAACCTATGGGAATAGGTGGAGGAACAGTTGCCGCTCACTTCAGGAAAATGGGCCTTAATGCTGCGGTATGGAGCACTATCCTGGATACCTGCCATCAGCCGGAAGAACGAGCAAACATCACATTCATGGTGAAGGATGCTAAAGTTTTCGCGCATGTAATGACTGGAAAAATATAAAAAAAGAAAGCGCTCGGAATCAGACTAAATAAAATACGTTTATAATCTAAGCAGTGAGAAAGTTACTATAAAGGAGTAAATATGAGAAAAATATGGATATTGCTAATTATTATGGGAACAATGGTGATGCCTATGTCAGCAGAACAGAAAGACACGAATAAGATACCCGATTTCTCCAACGTGGAGAGATCCAAGGTACCCGTCGAGTTTACATGGAAATTGGATGATATCTATGCAGATTATAAAGCATGGGAAAACGATAAAGTAAAATTTGCAGGTATGGTCGCTCAAATCGAAGAAAAAGCAAAAAACTGGACAGGTTCAGCTGAAAGCATGTTTGCTTTTCTTCAATTCAGAGATGAGTTATTCATGATCGGCGAAAGGCTTTTCACTTTTGCCTCACATAGCTCCAATTCGAACCTGGCTGATCCAAAATATCAGCAGATGAAAGCCGAAATGCAGAACCTTTTCGTACAAACTGGTTCAAAGTTCAATTTCTTCCGTTCCGATATCCTGAATCTTGGGAAAGAAAAATTCGATGAATACGTAAAAGCAGTGCCCGATTTAAAGGTATATACCGTGGAAATAGATGCTATTTTGAGAGTTAAAGAGCACGTTCTTGAACCGGATAAGGAAAAAATTCTCTCCCTGACCGGCCTCTTTAGCAACCAATCAGAAAACGCAGCAACTCTATTGAACAATGTTGAGATTCCCCGTCCTGAGCTGGTTCTCTCTGATGGTTCCAAGCAGGTTCTGTCATATCAGAAATATTCCGCCCTCAGGGCTTCGAAAAAAAGAGAAGACCGTGAAAAGAATATGCATGTTTTCTGGGCGAATATGAGTAACTTCGAAAGAACCCTTGCCACCCTGCTCGACAGCGGAATAAAAGGATTTTATTTTAACTCACTTGTCAGGAATTATGGTTCCACTCTCGATGCTGCGCTCTATCCAAACAATATTGATAAGAGCGTTTATCACAACCTGATTAAAATTGTTAAATCCAACCTGACACCGCTCCATGAGTACCTCAAGCTTAAACAAGAACTACTTGGTCTCAAAGATTTTGTCTATTCCGACCTTTATGCATCTTCAGTCAAAAGCATGGATAAGACTTTCACCTTTGACGAGGCTGAAAATATAGTAGTGAATGCAATGAACCCGCTGGGTGAAAAATATACAAACGTGCTGAAAGAGGCTTTCGCTAACCGCTGGATTGATATCTATCCAAATAAGGACAAAGAATCCGGCGCATATTCAAGCGGTGTATACGGTGTTCATCCATTCGTTAAACTCAACTATGATGGACAGTACCAATCAGTATCAACTCTTGCGCATGAACTGGGTCACTCACTTCATTCATACTTCTCATCAGCAACACAGCCGTATGCTACTCATAATTACCCGATTTTCCTCGCTGAAATCGCAAGCACATTCAACGAAAACCTGGTTATGGATTATATGCTCAAAACCAGCGATGACGATTTATTCAAACTCTTCATACTTGATGAGTACTTCGAACGTCTAAGATCTACCATCTACAGACAGACCCTGTTTGCAGAGTTTGAATTGGCTATGTATGAAGAAGTCGAAAAAGGCGGAACACTATCCCCTGAATGGCTGAATAAAAAATATCTCGATCTTACCAGGGAATATTACGGCCATGATAAAAACGTCTGCAAAGTAGATGAATATATCCAGAACGAGTGGAGCGTCATCCCCCATTTCTTCTATAATTATTATGTATACCAGTACAGCACAGGTATTATCGCCTCCATGGCGCTGGCGGATATGGTCAATAAAGACGGCAAACCAGCCGCTGATAGATATCTCCGTTTTCTTTCAGCCGGCAGCAGCAAGTACCCACTGGATACATTAAAAGATGCAGGTGTAGACCTAACCAATACCAAAGAAATGGAACGTGCAATGGTAAGAGCTGGAGAATTGGTTGAGCAGATGAAACAACTCGTTGCAAAGCTTAAAAAAGAAGGTAAACTGTAAGTTATAAATATAGATAAAAAAGTCTCAAGAGCAGGTGTCACCAAAACCACCTGCTCTTTTTTTCTATATAAAAGTAAGCCAATCAAAAACGTAACATGTCCCGCAGAGTGCCTGCTCTAAAAAATACGATGGTCATTTCCACGAAAGCGGAAATCTTCGTATTCCTGATTTATATATATACAATCGGGGAAGATAATATAAATTCCATGATGCTAAGTTAAGCATTCCGGCTTCTTTTCCGGTTGATTAGTAATCAAACGAGTTGCTGAGCAGTATTAATTCATGTTTATGTCTTACCGCCGGAATGACTCTTTTTCTTCTCTTTCGGTGCGTGGAAAAATCCCAACCCCTGATCATTTGAATCCTGGCGGATTCGGATTTCTCGATGCGATCCAATTCCAGGTTCAGGTCAGAGACCTGCGCCAACAAATAAACAGGTATAATTGAGAAATAATAAGCTAAAAGTAAACATAATCTTCTTGTATGCGTCATAATAAAGGTACTTAAAGAGATAGTACAAGTCTGCAAACTCATTGCTTCGCGAAAGGAGATTATTTATGAAGCGAAATTTATTCCTTACCGTTATCCTCGTGTTATTCCTCATTCTTCCTGCCTGGGCTGATAAAACAACTGAAGAGATACCGGATTATTCTCATATTGAAAGAAGTAAAGTTCCTGAACAGTATAAGTGGAAAATAAATGATATATATGCCACAGATCAAGATTGGGAAAAAGACCTGGTAAAAATTAAGAAACTGATTTCGATGATTGAAGAGAAATCAAAAGGCTGGACTGATTCACCCGAAAAAATGCTTGGATTTCTGAATTTCATGAGTGAAGGTCAGATAATAAGTGAAAAATTGGGCGGATATGCGACTAATCAGCTTAATATGGAAGTATCCAATCAGAATCTTCGTGATATGACATCCAGATTCAGAACAGCTATGATAGATATGGGTTCTAAAGTCGGCTTTTTCCGCGCAGATATCTTAGCTCTTGGTAAAGATAAATTTAATGAATATGTAAAAGCTGAACCCGGTCTTGAGCCCTACAGACATATGGTAGACGCAATACTCAAGATGGGGGACCATTCACTTTCACCGGATAAAGAACAAATACTTTCCCTTACCGGACTTTTTTCCGGAGTGAGCGCTGATGCTTTTGGTATGCTCACTACAGTCGAGATTCCTCAACCTTCGGTTACTCTCTCTGATGGTAAAACCTACGAACTTTCGTACCAGACATTTCAGGAGCTGAGAAGCTCTAAAAATCCGGAAGACCGTGAAAAGAATATGCTGACCTTCTGGGGCAATATGAAGAAGTTTGAGAAAACCCTCTCCCTACTCTACAACTCAAACGTCAAAAACTACTTTTTCTTCTCCAAGGTACGTGGTTATGACGGCTGCTTGGATATGAAACTGTCCCAGGATGATATTGACCCGAAGGTATATCATAACCTGATCAAATCGGTCCGCAATAACCTTAAACCGCTTCATGATTACATCACTCTTAAAAAAGAGCTGCTCGGACTGGAAACCTTTAAATACGCCGACATCTATGCTTCCTCAGTTAAAAAAATCGATAAGAAATTTACCTGGGAAGAAGCAAAAAAGATATTGAATGATGCTCTTAAACCTCTTGGTGATAACTATCTAAATATCATGAATACCGCGCTTGATAACCGGTGGGTCGATATTTATCCGAATAAGGATAAAGCTACCGGCGCTTATTCAAGCGGTGTTTATTCGGTTCATCCATTCATCAAGATGAATTATACCGGTACATACAGTAATGTATCGACTCTTGCTCATGAACTGGGACATGCGATTCATACATATTTAGCAAATAAAACACAGCCCTACCCGACTGCGGACTATCCGATATTCCTGGCTGAAATCGCAAGTACATTCAATGAAAACCTGCTTATGGACTATATGCTGAAAAATTCTGATGATGACCTGTTTAAACTGTTCGTACTGGATGAGTATATGGCTAGGGTCCGTTCGACTATCTATCGTCAGACCAAATTTGCTGAATTCGAACTGAAAGTCCATGAGTATGTTGAACAGGGAAATACCCTGACACCTGATTTTATGAACAAACTCTATCTTGACCTAACAAGAGAATATTACGGTCATGACCAGGGCATCTGCATAGTAGATGATTACATCCAGAATGAATGGAGTACGATTCCTCATTTCTACCGTGATTTCTATGTATATCAGTATTCCACAGGTATTATTTCTTCAATGGCACTTACCAAAGGTGTCCTGGACAATGGAGCCCCGGCACAAGAAAGATATCTTAACTTCCTGAAATCCGGCGGCAGCAAATATCCTCTGGATACACTCAAAGACGCTGGTATTGATCTTACCACCACCGAGGCAATGGACTATGGACTAAAGAGAACTGCTGAAATCGTGGAACAGATGAAAGAACTTGTTGCTAAGCTTAAAAAAGAAGGCAAGCTGTAAGTTACAAATAAATAAAACTCACAAGAGCAAGTGTTCACAAACAACCTGCTCTATTTTTATAAAAATGTAGGTCATTTCTACGAAAGTGGAAATCTTTGTAATAAATGCGGGTTCGAATCTCCTGATTCGAACCAATATCAGGTTCAGGTCAGGGGACCTGAACCCGCACTCTTATGAGCGCAGGTGTATCAGAGATCACCTGTTCCCGTAATTATACAAACAGAAAAAGGGCCGGTTATCCCCGGCCCTTTTTTATTAATAATTACTCAGAACATACTGATGACTTTTCCATCGTCGTCCATTTTAAAGTTTTCAGAGTTTGGAACTTTCGGCAAGCCAGGCATGCGCATAATATCACCGGTTATTGGAATCACAAATCCAGCGCCAGCCGCCAGCTGGACTTCCCTGACTGTAATAAGGAAATCCTTTGGCCTGCCCAACAAATCCGGGTTATCCGATAGAGAATTCTGTGTTTTCGCCATACATATTGGGAGTTTTTCTAATCCAAGCTTCTTGATCGTTTTAATATCTTTTTCAGCTTTCTTGAGAATATCAATGTTTTCCGCACCATAAACAATCGTGCTTAGTTTTTTGATCTTTTCCTCAATTGATTCATTCCAATCATAAATCTGCCTTGGCTCATTCTTACAGGTTTCAGCAACCTGAACGACCGTCTTAGCAAGTTGTACCATTCCATCGCCGCCTTCGAAATACCCATTGGCTACTGCAACAGCAACACCCTGCTCATTGCAATGGTCGACTATTGCCTGGATCTCTTCATCTGTATCATTACTGTGCCTGTTAATCGCCACAACTGAACACAGGTTAAACCTTGATTTATTCTCGATATGTTTATCAAGGTTTTCAAATCCGTGTCTCAATGCTTCCATGTTGGGTTTGTCGAGGTCTGCTTTATCCACATCACCATGCATTTTAAGTGCCCGCGCTGTTGCAACAATTACTGCAAGTGCCGGTTTGATTCCTGCAGTCGGAACAAATATGTCCATGAATTTCTCAGCGCCGAGATCAAAACCGAATCCAGCTTCAGTGATCACATAATCTGCTTTACTTAGGGCGAACCTCGCTGCTACTGCACTGCTTGTACCGTGTGCGATATTTGCAAACGGGCCACCATGGACAAATGCAGGTACTCCCTCCATCGTCTGTACAATGTTGGGCAGGAAAGCATATTTCAAAAGAATCATCATTGCATCTACCGCTTTTATATCAGCCGGAGTAACCGGTTTATTGTCGTGAGTAAAACCAACTACTATCCTGCTTAAGCGTTCACGAAGATCCTTCCAGTTTTTCGAAAGGCATAAAATCGCCATTATTTCCGAAGCAGCTGTAATATCCCAACCGGTTTCTCTGGGAACACCCATCAGTTTTCCGCCTAAACCGATGACAGTTTGCCTTAGCGCCCTGTCATTCATATCGACAACTCGCCGCCATAACACACGTCTTTCATCCAACGCCCATTCCGTATCAAAATGCATATGGTTATCAATAATAGAAGCGAGGAAGTTATGCGCAGAACCGACAGCATGTATATCTCCTGTGAAATGCAGGTTAATCTCTTCCATCGGCAGAACCTGTGACATGCCGCCTCCAGCTCCACCACCTTTCATACCCATAACGGGTCCAAGAGATGGTTCACGGATGCTGATAGCGACATTCTTCCCGATTTTCTGTAAACCCTGCCCCAAGCCGATAGTAGTAGTAGTTTTACCCTCACCAGCCGGGGTCGGCGTAATCGCAGATACAAGAATTAACCGACCTTTCAGGTCATCTTCGCTAACAAAAGGCTCTTTAATCTTTGCCATATAAGGGCCATAATAAAATAAATCCTTACCGGAGATACCGATTTTCGCCGCGATTTTATCAACCGGCAACATCTCGGCATTTCGAGCGATCTCATAATCGCTTACCGATTTGACTCCCATCATTTCTCCTTTTTATTAATAAATATATCTCTCTTATTAATACTCAATAATTGATAAAAACTTCCTATAAACCAGCGAATTACTTCAAACCA
>JAFGBY010000138.1 GCA_016932915.1 Acidobacteriota bacterium
AATTAAATCGACAACAACTTGACACCGTAATACGAGAACACGGAAAAGAAGTGTCAGATAAATTTGAAAAAATAGTTAAAAACTGGAGAAAAAAGAACACTAATTAAATCATTTTATACATGAGTAAATAACATTGCAAAAATCCTTTCTCGACGGCAAGCATGTTTTTACTTTATCCATACAAACTATCTTAACTTTGGTGCACAACTTTTCTATAAAAATTGATCGTAATAGGATATCATGAAGAACATCGATATTTCTTTTAAAAGATAAGAATGCTATATTATCCATCATAAGGTCATAGTGAATCTGTAATAAAACCTTTAATGAGGAGGCATCTATGAAGATCAGGGGATTGGTAATCGCAATAATAGGAAGTGTTCTTTTGATTATTACATGGGGTTTTTTACCGGTTATAATGAATGATGAAGCAGTTACCGATAAATGGTGGTTCATTGTAACATGGATTGCGTTGTTCCTGAGCCCCTTTATAATAGTTCCATGGATGCTTTTCAGAAAAGGTTCTCCAATTGCCAGCGCATTAAAGAGCTTCTCAGGGAAAACAATGAAAAACGGCATCCCCGCTGATGGGACTATAATCTCAATCGGTGAAAGCAGTTCCGGAAGCACAATCACGATCAACGACCAACCGTTCGTTCATCTTGAACTGGAAATCGATAAAGGTGACGGCGCTATTTATACAGCTGATATAGATACTGTTATCCCCCGCCTCGCAGTCCCACAATTTCAACCGGGGTTTAAAGTACCTGTCATCGTAGACCCGGAAGATCCGCAGAATGTGCAGATAAACTTCCAGGGCGCACTCAGAAAGCCTGCTTATGGCAATATAGAAGACCAAGCTCAAACTGATCGAATAGCAAAGGAAGGAATTGACGTAAAATTAAAAATCCTGTCCATTGAAGATACCGGCAGGAGCAAGAATTTTCAGCCGATTGTTAAGATGACAATCCAGGTATTCCCCCCGGAGAAAACCGACTATTCTTTTGAGAAAGAATTACCATTGCCAACTTTTGCTATCAAAAAAATAAAAATCGGCAAACTCATTCAAGGCCGTGTTGACCCCCTGGATCCAACAAGCATATCAATGGATATTTTGTAAAGCATTATTGTTTAATCCCTACGATAAGCCGGACAGATTGACACATTTGTTATGGATGGTAAACTCCTTGTTTCCAGGGAAACACTATGGAGAGTAATTTCAGATTCCAGGTTAATGAAAAAAGAATAGACGCTACGGCGATTCTATTCCTAGTGATTATATCCGCGGTGCTTCTTTTCAATAACCTCTCCGGCGAAACGGTTCCATATTACGATGAACCTTATTACAGCTATGTGGACCTTGAGGCATATACAAATTCGACGAACCTCTTCCTCCCGGATAAATCGCTTGAGCTTCTCTACCAGAAGAAACCGCCCCTGAAAACATGGATTCAATACCCGCTGTTGAAAATCTTCGGTTACTCGATAACCGTCCTCCGCCTACCCGATGTTATAATGGGGATACTGACCATTGTGTTCATTTATCTTATAGGTAAGTTTCTGCACGACTGGCGGACCGGGCTTATTGCCGGGGTTGTGGTTCTGACTACGGAGGCATTCATCACAAACTGGGCGCGTTCCAATCTATACGATGCCGGTTTTAATTTATCCGTAATAATGTTCTTTTATTTCTTTCTGCGATATTACGAGAAAAAACTGGGTTATTTAATGTGCGCCCTTCCACTGGCAGCTGCATTTTATTTCAAGCATATTCAAGCGATTATCCCAATCGGCCTGATCGGGTTGTTCCTGATACTATCAGGCCAGTATAAAAAGATACTGACTTTAAAATTCTGGAAGATGATAGGAATCACTGCAGTCCTGTTTCTTGCATGGGCGGTTCCTTTCGCAATCCACTCACCCGATTTTTTAAAATTCTTTTTCGATTCAGAACTTAAAGCCCGGATCGTGACCGGCCATTTCAATGCCACTCGTAGCGACTATTTATATTATATTAAATCGCTTCAACTGTTGGGATGGTGGATTGCATTGCTTGTCCCTGCTCTCGTTTATACTATATACAGGTACATTAAAACCCGAGACAAGTTTTTATTGTTCATTATCAACTGGATATTCCCATCGATAATCCTGCTTTCGATTGCCCAATCTAAACTGGACAGGTATATTTATTTCATCTACCCAGCGTTCGGACTGATGATCGGCTACATGGTATCCGATTTATATAAAAAATTCCGCTGGTACGAAAACATGCGCAGGAACATGATGATCCCATTCCTTATTGTTGCAACTGTCGCAGCGTATCAGTATGCGGATAACCTGAGAATTACAAACAACTATCCACACAAAAGATTTCATATCTACAATGAATTCCATCAAACTCACAAAAACACAAAAGTATATGCATATAAAATGAAGTTAAAGGATCTGACCCGTCCCGAAGCGGTGCACCTGCACTCATTGCATAATGTCAGGTGGATAGACAAAAACCTCGATCAGTTTATTACAAAACTCAGGGTCGACGATTCACTGATTATTTCTAGAAAAACCTTCCTGGAACTTCTATATAACATAAATTACAACTCGGCTTCACGATTCGAGAATACCTATTTCTTTAATTATTCTGATAAATTCGAACAGCTCATCGTTCACCAGAAAATGAAAGTCGTCCTGTTCCACGGCGGTGGTGAGCTGGAGGTTTGGCTGAAAGAAAAAGGAATCGAGTATTACCCGGCTGTTCCGATAGAGCAGCTTCTAGATTTCTCCGAATCGGATGACGGGATATTTTTCGACAAAATGACCACACGCTTACTTGGTTATGTGATGAGTGATGATTACAGGAAGGATTTCCTGGATTTTCTTTCCGCAGGAATTTATACGAGGAAACAGCTTTTCGAATTATTCAAATGCTATGCATTGACCGACGACTACCACTATAAAAACTTCTACTATGATTTTGGAATGAAATACCTGGTAACCAGTCTTCATCCTTACAACGTTCTGGGAAATTTCGATAATCTGAAAAATATTAAAATACTTGGCATCCCAAAGGAAAAATTCAGGAACGAAACACTCTGCGAAATTCAGAATACAATTAATGAAGCAACATGGGACGAAAACGAGCTACAATATGAGAAACTGATTTCTCGATTAGAACAGTTAACGAATGATTCCATAATAATCACAAGACGTGACCTGCTTATCAGAATACTTATTCAAAACAAGATCCCGGAATCGATTACAGAAAGATTCCTGTTCTGCAATTTTCATCTGCCCACCAGGGCGCTTGATGGACTCTTCGTTCAGAAGGTTATCATCGTTGCTAAAAATTCTGCAATATATATGAAACTTCAAGAAGCCGGGGCTCATTTCTATCCAATAAAAAATATCGCCTCCCCACAGTTTCAGGATTATAACAATAGCCAGTTTATAAAACGGAATACCGATATGTTTTTCAACGGCGAGATGCTTAAAAAGTATTTCGATTCCTGGATGAAGAAACTTTCTTCTGGAAAAGCCACAAGAGAAGAAATTTATAACTCCCTGAAAAAGCAGGCGCTTACAATCCGTTATTAATCCTGTTAACCAGCATGCTGCAAAATGCAAAGCGTTTCGAACTGTGAAGTCCGGGGAAACATATCGAACATTTTTACATAAGATGGATTGTACCCTATTTTCTTTAAAACCTTTAAATCCCTGGCAAGTTTATCGGCAGCGCACGAGATATATATAATTTTTTTCGGAGGTGATAGTTCTATCGATGAAACCATACTCTTTGCCAGTCCAGCGCGGGGCGGATCCAGAATCATTAATGTATTTTTGTTTTTATGCTGTTTCAGTATCTTCTCTGCAGCTTCTTCGCTTTTCTGGGATCTAAAACGTACATTCATATACCCCAGCTCATTAGAATTTTCTTTCGCTGCTTTAATGGCTGTTTTATCGGAATCAACTCCTATGACAATATCAACTCCAGCTTTCGCTGCTACAAATGCAAATAATCCAACACCGCAATAGAAATCCAGTACAACTTCCGGTTTATCTTTTTTAATAAATGTGTTGACCTCTTTTAATAACTTATCAGCAATATTGGAATTTACCTGGAAAAAACTACCTGCAGGGATACGGATTTCACCAAGGTAATTTTTTATTATATACAAATCGTGGACTTGGGTTTCACCCCGCGCCCAGCATGTTGTTTCTCCAGTTCCAAAATCCCTGAAGGTTACTGTCTTTCCTGCATACCTTTTCCAGTTATCTTTATCTGCTCTGAATTTCTCAAGGCGGGTGTTTATATTTTCTGTAGCAAGCAGACATTTTTTACAATCTATAATTGTTTTATTATCTTCCCCGAAATATCCGAGATGGCGTTTTCCGCTACCGGCTGACAGATGTAATTCTAATTTATTCCTGTATCCGTAAAAATCGGTAGAATCTTCTGAAATAAGAACATCAGTTCCTGGAAAACCTGCATCCCTGTGTATGAAATTTAACAGCTGCTGATGTTTAATTCTTAGTTCTTCCCTGTAATCGATATGTTGATAGGCACATCCAGGGCACCCCGAGATAAATTTTCCTCCAAAATAGCCAGAAATAATCGGACAGGGTGGATCGATACGAAAATCGGAAACTTTTATCAATTTAAGCGGAATTCCCTCTGCATAGTTTTTAAATACCTTAGTGATTTCCGCTTCAATTCTCTCCCCTTCTATAACTCCCGGGATAAAGATCACAAAATCCTCATAGCGGGCAAGCCCCCTGCCCCCATAGACAATCTTTTCAATATCGAGAATTATTTTCTTTCCAACTGAGAGAATCACTAATATTCCAACTATTTATTAATTTTCATAACGATAACCTATTGAGCGGACAGTAAGAAAATGTATAGGATTATCTGGGTCCAATTCAAAAAGCTTTCGGAATTTTACCAGGAAATTATCCACCGTACGAGGTGATGGAAAGACATCCATGCCCCATACTTCTTCAAGGATTTCGGTTCTGTCAATCGGTCTGCCGCTATTTTTATAAAGAAATTTTAGTAATGCTGCTTCTTTTTCTGTCAGAACAACCTCACCGGAGTTAGACAATGCATGTCGGGTCTCCAAATTAATTGTAAAATTACCAACAGTAATTATGTTATCTGCAGGTATTATAACACCCGAACGACTTCGTCGGATCAGAGCTTTTATTCTAGCTTCAAGCTCTTTAATGTTGAACGGTTTGGAAAGATAATCATCGGCGCCGATCTCAAATAAATGGACTTTCATATCTATTTCATCAGTCGAAGTTAAAATCAGCACCGGGATTTTTACCCCTTTTATCCTTATAAGTTTAATTGTCTCTTCCCCATCGATGCCCGGTAAAATCAGATCCAGCAGAATCAAATCATATGCTTTGGTCTCAAGAACATCAAGGAATTGTTCCGCATTATCATAACAATCGACCGTACATCCCCTGACCGCAAGATTATCTTGCAGAAATTCCAAGAGGTGGACATCATCATCTATTAGGGCAACCTTGTACATGACCTTAATGAGTGTTAAGCGTTATATACTACTTATAAGCCATTAAGGTGATTATTTCAACCTTCAAATCATGGAAAATCAGCTAAATAAAAAAAAATAGAAAAAAATTAAAAAAAGTGTCAGGTTAGGGTGACAGTTGGGCAAAAATGTATTATATTATAGATAGTGAAAAAGCATATGTAAGGAGTAAAGTATGGCGATAAAGAAAAAAGCAGGTTTTACGCTTGTAGAACTGCTTATTGTCATTGCAATAATTGGTATTATTACTGCGCTATCCGTTCCAGGCATCATAGAATGGCTTAAAATAAGAAGAATTCATGATTCAGCCATATCTCTAGCATCCACATTAGAAAATGTAAAAGCATACGCAGGGAAAATGCGAAGACCGATGGTTGTGGCCTATGTAGATAATAATCACTTCGCGACCTACACATTTACTGGTACTTATGCGCCGGAATTTCTTCAGCCTTCGAGTTACAGTAATTACAGCGGTCCTGGCGCTACTGATCCTCAAGGAAGTGGATCCAAACTGAGAAACCCCATGGCAACAAGGGTTAATATGTCGAGGTGGCAGGGGCAATTCTCAAGCAACATTGTCCCCGCAATAATAATCCAGCCAAACGGTGCAATGGAAAAATTCCAGGGAGGGATTTTCAGCGGAATAACTGAACCACTGGGTGATATTTATGAAGCGACCTTCACAGATAATGTAATCCAGGTCGAAGGCCCACCGGAACTTAAAACTGTTACTACCTGGAAAGTAGTAATTTATCCAGCGGGTACAGTTAACGTAAGAAGATTAGATAAAGAAGAATCATAACAGGTAGAGCCATGAATAAAAAAATATCAGAATTGATGAAAAAAGATGAAGGGTTTTCCCTGATTGAAGTCATTATCGGGATGGGAATCTTTGCTATTGCGATTCTCTCAATTATACAGATTTTTTATTTTTCTGTATCTTTGAACAGAAGATCAAAGCAGCTGGTAGAATCAGCAAGCATCGCAAAGCAAGCAATGGATTCATTCAGGCTTCTTACTTTTAAGGAGATCGATGAATACGACCCAACAGGAACACAGAATGTTGATCTAAACGAAGACAGTAATATCGATTATATATATAATTGGAATATTGAGAAAGAAGCATTGAGCACCGGTACTGACTATTGGAAATACACTGTAACTATTACTGTCAACCCCAAAGGACGGGCAGTAGGATCAGCGGTCGGCGTAGGAATGAATGCATACTCACTCCGTTCCATAATCGTCCGTAATCCAAATACAATTTAAGAGCAGGTGTAATAATGATCAATAACAAACAGGGTTTTACTCTTATGGAGTTACTGGTAAGTATGGCTGTCGCAGGAGTAATCCTGGCAGTAGCAGTTACCATATTTGACGATGGAATGAAGATCCGGGATCAGCAAATTGACCAGAACAACCTGTACAGTAATTTAAAAGTAGCTACATCATATTTACAGGACGATATAGCCCAGGCTGGATCATTTTTAGGTGATCAGGGATATTTTAGATACTACAACTCAGCAAGCGCTACAGAACCTAAAAAACAATTCTGTGTAGATTTCGATTCAAGTCTATGGCCTGATTGGAGTTCTTTAAAAACTGCATGGGAAGCAAGATTTACCGGTTGGACTGTCGACAATACAAATGAAGATATGATCGAAATTTGGTATGGTGATGGTAATGTATATAGTACTATCCATGAGGACTCAGTAAGTGTGGGCACCACTATTGATTTTTATATTCAGGATGACCCGGTTAGCTTAGGTTTTGTAGCCGGAGATTATATACTCTTTTTCGATACTGGAAGTTTCGAAACTATATCTGATGCTGCAGTCGGCGGCAGTAAAAGTTCTTCCAGTTATGTGACAGTCCTGGCAAATCCGGTCTCCTTAAGTGGAAATAATGTCAAAGGACAGTTAGCGCTTATGGGAACACTTCCATACACAGATCCATACCAGGCGCCTTATGCTACAACTATAGACAGATCGTATTATCCCGACGATATGGTTTATAAACTACATCGAGTGGTTTATGGAGTAGTATCCAAAACGATCACTCAAAATGGAATCACTAAAACTATTAAAATGCTTATCAGGGACAACTTCAGCGATCCTACCGGCGCTAGCCGCTATAATCCATCGATCATAGCCACTAATGTTGAACAATTTAAACTATCTACGATATTTAAACTAGATACATCCGAAGTTGGAAGCTATGATGACAATTACTTTAACTCCGTTTCAGGGAGTTACTATACTAATACACCGGGAAAGATGTTTGCATTGACACTGGATGAGGTACTTGGTCTTCCAACAGACCCCGATTATGATTTATCAAATGAAAATGAACAGGACCGCGACCCCCGTGATTTAAGAAAAATCCAGGTAGAACTTTTAAGTATTTCTACAAAACGATATATGCAGGAAAGGCGAATGTACAACACCGGTAGTGGTATTGTACCCTCAATTTATTCAACCCCTGCAATGGGAGTAGTAGCTTATACGGATGGCACGAAGTCGGATGCCAGAGTCCCAAAAGCTTCTTCGCCTGACTGGTTTAAACATGTTAAGCTTACAACTGAAATTGGCTTGAGGGCACTGAGATTGAAAGACAGTGCAGTAAGCGCAGAGTAAAGGAGGTAGTGTTATGAAGAATTTAATTAAAAAGATCATAAACGATAAAAAGGGGATTGTATTAATCACATTATTACTTTTTTCAATGATGTTACTTTCCCTGGGATTAACTATGCTGTATCAATCCGATTCTCAGTTCCAGCTATCAGTAAATGTTAGAAATAATACTGAGGTCTTTATGGTTGCTGAAACAGCTTATGATTCAGCAGTGGCAAGAATCCTCTATCTTATGGAATCACAAGGATATATAGGTAATTTTAATTCAGCAAGGCCCGGAAATATGACAGGCTGGCCAAATTATCTGATTCGGGTATATGATGACCCAACAAATCCATCTTACTTCCGTCTTGTTGAACAGCCCGAACCTGTTTCAAGCGATGAAGATTTCTTCTCAGACGATGTTTTAAACCGTGATCTTTCGGCTGCTTATGATGTTACTGATGACTCGGTCAATCCTGCAAATTACCTTATTACCAGGAGCGATTCGATATCCGGCAGCGGCTTTTTTAAAGTAGATGATAAACATTTCTACCGCGCCTGGCTCGAAAGTGATAGATTTAATGAAAAAGGGGGTGATGAGGATCACACCGCATTCCTTATGGTAGAAGCTTTCAGGGGTGACCCAAATGCACCTGTTGATCCTAATGATTCAGATTTCCGCCCTCAATGGCACGTCCTGATGCAGTACAGAATTAGACTCGTTGTAGAAAATTCAAACTGGGAATCCGAGGATGTCGCGCAGACAGGCCAGGATCCACGCGGAAGCGGATCGACTCAAAGCACAGGATCGATTGATATTACATCATCAGGCTGGGCAAGCGGCGCGCGCTCATTAACTGAAACAGATTAAAATTTAAAATATATGAGGTGGTAAAATGAAAAAGTTGACAATTTTTGTTTTAGGCGTTCTGCTGATAATTTCAGCAGGAACGTTACGGGCTCAAGCCCTTAAGGACAGCGAGAACGACCCGCTGACCTACTTGAGGACCCTGCCCCGCCCGAATATCCTGATAATCGCAGATACATCAGGTTCAATGGGATTGTGGGTTGGTTGTGATCCTACTGATCCAGCAAATAAGGACAATAAATTATGCGGACAGACTTTAAATGTCAGATACAAAACTCCAAGCTATTATCAGAGTGTCTTTCAATATGATGGAGACAATCCAAGGTCAAGGATGAAAACCCTGAAAGATTCTCTTGCCGCAATCGTAACTGACGTTGATTCAGTAAATTTTGGACTTGCATGTTTCAACAATTATACCCGGTGGTATTATTACGTCGGTAGCGCGAGTCATGAATTCACCGCTAATACAACATTATATGAATACTGTTATCAAGCAGATCCTTACTCAACAATGATTACGAGCGACTGCATATACCTGCCCAAAAAATGGTGCAGTTATGAAAGTTCAAATTATCACTGGGCAAATTATATTGATTGTACTGGCGCAGCTGCTCATATTCAAATCAATGGCAAGCGATACGCATCTAACACTTCCAATGTTTCCTTTACAGCTAAGAAAGGCTCAACATATACAGTACATTGGCGGACTGTACAAGAGTATGATCCATATGATAATGATCCTCCATTCCCTCCGGATTCTTATGAAGGCACGAACAACTGGGGTGAAACACTAACATATACCAGATCTTATTCACAGGCATATGCTGCCAATTGGACGGCTGGTTTGGATATGCAATATGGAGCAGATTTACTCCCACACGTCAGTGTAGATATTAGAAATGATGCTGATGACCTCGATTATACTGATGAAGACGAAGCTGACAATACCGCAGAAATGTTGCTTGCCACTGGAAGTTGGTACGAGGATGGAGCATTTGAACCTGGAAGTGGTACACCTCTTGATGCCTCGATGAAAGATGCATATTATTATTTCCGAGATAACATAATCCCCAGGGATGATCCATATCCTGATGTTAAAGCATGCCGGAAAAACTATGTTATACTAATCACGGATGGTGAATCTTCTGACGGAGCATTTTATGACAGGGCACAAAATCTTTATAACTTACTTGGAGTCAAAACGTTCGGTATTGCACTTTCACTTACCAATTCAACCGAAATTGACCAGTGCGCTGATGCCGGAGATGATGGTTTATTAAATGGTACAGCATCTGCATATGCCGCTGATAACAAAGAGAAACTTATTGAACACCTTAAAGCTATCATGGATGAGATAAGCGAGCAGGTTGACGCTATGGTTGCCCCGGTAATTGCGACAACCTATTCAAATCCCTGGTATGATGCTGAGGAAGAATATGAAGGCGAAAATTCAGCATCGACCGGTGTTGCGATCACTCCTTATTTCCAGTTTCCAGCCTGGCGCGGCCATTTATTGGCTACACATCTATGGGATGTCGAATATAACCCCAGGAAGGAAGACGATGAGGCAACAGCAGATTGGGATGAAAGATGGATTACATATAATACGGATCCATATGTCCTCTGGGATGCCGGGTTTATTATGGCATACTATCCTGCAAAACCTGGATACTCATATACTGTCGATACAAACAATAACACCTATATAAATTCTTCTGATGAACTCAGTGAAAATCCCGGTTTCCACTCCGCCGATGACAGGACAATATATACAGCGGTAAAATCGGGAGATACTTGGGGATTAGTGCCATTCGACACAACACTTTCAGATAAAGTTAGCAAATTAGGAACCAGTTCGAGCGGAGTCCCCTCACACTGGATAGATAGATGGGATACCTGGTATAATAGTACACAGTTGGCGAGTGAAGAAGAGGCAGCCGATGTAGTTATTAATTATATCAGGGGTAAAGAACCCAGATATGACTCTGAAGATAACGATGGAGACGGTAGCGCACTTGATTATCTACGCGACACCACTACCGGTGAAATACTTTACAAAGAAATAGAGTGGAAACTTGGAAATAACGTGATCGCGGCTCCTGCTGTAATCGGTCCTCCTACGGGTACATATAAAAAGAAATATTTTGATGATGACCAGGTCGGACCAGAGGAACAAACCTTTGCTGATTATGCAAAAGATTTCGAAGACAGGCCGCAGGTTGTTATCGCTCCTCTTAATGATGGTATGATACACTGCTTCGCCTTGTACAATATTGAAGCTGGAACAAAATGGGGCCCGGAAGGAAGTGAATACACAGCTCCACGAGATTATACAGCCGGTGAAGAGATATGGGCTTTTGTTCCGCCAGATGAAACAATGATGAAAAGGCTCCAATTTTTAGCCTGGGATGCAAACGCTAATGGTATGCCTGACGGTCAAACATATTCAAAGATGGAAAGCCCAAATCCCGACAGAGCTGGCACCGCTGAGTGGATTCACTGGTATTTCGTTGATGGCCCAACAAGATACGCCAATGTAATAGTAGACAGGGATGGCGACGGAGTCCGTGAATGGATGACTTATGTGATAATTGGTGAAGGGAGAGGCGGACCTTATTACTGGGCATTCAATATGGATGATCCTTTCAATCCAGAGCTTATGTACCGTTTCCCTGAAGATGCATCAACTGCATATATAGGGGTTGCTACATCGACACCCGCCCTGGCATATGAAAAAATACCTGGCACATCTGATTATAGATGGTCGGCATGGTTAGGTTCCGGATGGGATCCGGATGATGACAGCAGCACTCAAATCGGGCAGCATATATATGGACTTGATGTAGTAGATGGTTCCGTTATATACGACTACAACCTTCATTCCCAGGACAGCGGCACGAAAAAGCTGCTAACACCGGCCCCTGCAGCGGTACTTAATAAACGAGAAAGCATATACGAATATGTTGATGATGCTGTGTTTATTGGAGATACTGATGGGCATCTCTGGAGAATCAATATCGATCCATATCGTTCATCCGGCGATCCCGATGATATCACTGTAAAAAGGCTCGATTTAGAAACAGAGGATCAACCAATAACAAACGCAGTAACTCTTACAAATATGCTCGCCGATGAGGACGCATATTGGAACATGGTATTTGTTGGTACAGGTGGAGATTCAAGAATTAAGGCTTCTGAACCTAAACATTTACTCGTCGGCCTTATAGATAGCGCATCAACAATTCCAGCATATCCCGGTCCGACAATCTCTCCTTCTGCATCTGATGATGATTTAAAACTGCCTGCAGCAGTACCGTACACAACACCATCAGCAATAACTACTACTCCATATGTCTTCTTAAACGTGTATATGAATGCTAACGAACAAATTGATGCACAAACAACCGTTAACTATGTAGCTCTGGATGAATACTTCAGAGTTCAGATCTTCTTTACTATTTATGATAACGGCTCGAATCCTTGCGTTAATGGAACATCAGTTACACGCCAGATTGACAGGCGAGTTTATTATGCCGATGGTTCAATAACAGGACAGACTCTCGACAACGGATCAGAATTAGGTGAAACAGCCGCTGCATCAGGACATTCAGGAGGTACATATATAGCCGACGGTGTACTGGTTTCCGCATCTGGTGATACTATGTCTATAATGGGAGATGTTTCACCGCCTCCTTCTATCGTTGCGGCAAATTCAGTTGTTCATATACTTTCTTGGAAGGTAATTACTGACTAGTACATATTTTCGCAATCAATACTCAACCAGTATTGACCTCTTCAAAAGGCCGGCCCCAAAAGGGCCGGCCAAATTTTTACTTATATACTAAGCTGAAAAAATCCGGGAAGTTAACTCATATCCCGGATTTCTATTTAT
>JAFGBY010000139.1 GCA_016932915.1 Acidobacteriota bacterium
GATTTTGAAACAAAAAATAATTATATTAACAATGTGAAAACCATGAAATTGCAATTAGAAAACAAGACAGCAATCATAACAGGAGCAGGTTCGGGAATCGGACGCGCTATCGCTAAAAGATTCGCTGAAGAAGGAGCCGGCGTAGTCATAGCGGAAATAAAACCCGATGCAGGAAAGAAAGTAGAAGAAGAAATTAGAAAAGCCGGCCACAAAGCTCTATTTGTAGAAACCGACGTCTCCAAATCCAAAAGTGTTGAAAATATGGTTAATAAAACAATAGAGGAGTTCGGAAAGGTGGACATTCTGGTAAACGATGCCGGTATCCTGATAAAAAAGTTTATTCTGGAAATGACCGAAGAGGATTGGGACAAGGTACTGGATACAAATCTCAAAGGAGCCTTCCTCTGTATTAAACATTCAGTCAAATACATGATCGAACAAAAGAAAGGGAAAATAGTAAATATAGCATCTATGGGTGCGGTAATAGGCCTCCATAATGATTACGGGTATTGTGCCTCAAAAGGCGGGATCATGAGTCTGACTACTTCCCTGGGAATTGACCTTGCCCCTCTCGGAATAAACGTAAACGCAATAGGCCCTGGAGTAATTGACACCCCTATGATTAATGATACGGCAACACAAGGTAAAGATTTCAAAAAGAATGGAATTGAAAAAACACCTCGTGGAGTGATCGGAAAACCGGAAGATATAGCCTCTGCCGCGCTTTACCTGGCCTCGGATGAGTCTGATTTCGTGGTCGGACAGACAATTTTCGTGGACGGTGGTTTCATTTCAGTTTAATTAATTACTTACTTAAAATTATAAAAAAATCGATTTTTAATAACCTCGTCATTTGATTATAAAATTCTATCAGTAAAAGGCGGACTTTTATATGGCAACAATCGAAGAATACAGAAATTACGGTAAAGAAATTGAAGATATCCTGCGGCTGGATTCTTTTCCAATAGCAGTAAAAATGATTCAAAAAGAGGAGGAAATTCCGGCAGAAGCAGTAAGACCCAAAAGAGACCGCAAACAGCATCTTGCCCTATGCCAGACATTTTCTCTGTCAAGGCGCGACGGCGAAACCGTGGCTATGCTGAAAGAAGATCACTGGTGTTATGCGCCTGTAATCGGCTTCGGTATGGTTGAACAGCCTGAATTTTTTAAAAAAGGCGGATTATATAATCCGCAGCTTGGTGATGATCCGGAAATCCTGGAGGCTCTGGGCGGCACCGGTACCAAGTTTCTCGGTCATTTCCTTGAAAAACCTGAACTGGCAAAGAACATGACATTCCCGTGCCTTGAAGCCGGAAAGTATGTCGGAATCCTCACTGCACCACTGAGAAATACAACCTTTGAGCCGGACGCTGTTCTTATCTATTCCAACAACGCACAGCTGAGAAATATACTGATGGCAATAAAATTCAAGGAAGGTGTGCATGTAACCTCGGAATTCGATCCTATAGATTCCTGTATCTACTCACTCGTCCCACTGATAGAGGGCAAACAAAACTATATAATAACTATTCCGGACCCGGGTGAACAGGAACGGGCACTGACCGATGTCAATAAGATCATTTTCTCACTATCGAAGGATAAAGTAAAAATCCTGGTAGAGGGCTTAAAGCACTATGATGAGATAAAGCTCGGTTATACCCATTTGACCAAACTAATGCAGGCCGATTTCGAACAGCCCAAATTCTATAAACTTCTGTTTAAAAGATGGGGTATTTCTTAAAAGACAGCGATACAATGCTTTCTGAAAAAGAAAACATAATCTCGTTATTTTCTTTACCGGAAAGTCACCGTATAAACTCCAATTAAAGAATATGATAATATGATCAGATGAGCTTTAAGGCATCATTATACGCTTTTTCAGCTTCTTTAAACGCCTTCTCATCCCTTTTTAGAAACTTTTCCCTGCCGTCAGAATATGAGGGAAGGTACCACTCCATATTCTTCAAATTTTGTGTAAGAACGGGTAATTGCTGGTAGGGAATAGTGAAAAGAAACTGGCCCGGTGTAAAGGCCTCCTTTGCTTTTGCTCCAAAAGTGGTTCCTGTAATCATGTAATTTGTCTTACCCGTCTGGAATGGGTATATAAATATCCATGAACATCCAAGAGCCGGAGTAAACTTCGATTCAATAGGATCACCAGTCGAATAACTCATAGCCCTTATAATGATTTCCGCCTGTTCCACGTTGGTATTCAAAATCAGAAGATCCGGTTCAAAAGTCAGCTTTCCCAGCGTGGAGAATAATACAAAATTGACCAATCCTCTCTGGAACATATGGACATGCTTATACAGGGCATGATTTGCGCGTGCTTCCTGGTATATCCCGAACTGGGGCCCCACCAGTCCTCCTTCCACCGGCACTTCCAGATCAACCATACCCAGGGCAACTTTACCGACACAGCTTTCATTATCTTTCGTGATATAAAAAGGTTCGTTCCGTACCCGGGCTTCAGTGATCATTTCGCAAAGAGACATACTCTTATCCAGCTTTTTGATTCCTTCATCCGGTTTGGTAAGAAGAAACTTTACAGCAACCGGTGCCTGTTCAAAATTGAACTTTTCGTAAATTGACAGATCCTGTAATAACTCTTTCATGATATACCTCCTGGAGGTTTCAAACTTAACGTACTGATATTTTATATAATGTACTAAGCATGCAAAAGTTAAATAGTGTCAAACATCTTTCGTTTTTTTTCCCGGAGCCTATTGCTCCGGATTCTTATCCGCAGGTTTGCATCCGATCTTCCTGTTATCAATTTCCTGATTTATAAGATCACGGACTTCGGGTGTATAGTCAGCAATTCTGTCAACTTCCTTAAATAATTTTTTA
>JAFGBY010000140.1 GCA_016932915.1 Acidobacteriota bacterium
CCAAAGGATGTTTAGCTTTACACTCCTGGTTCCATTGGGCGGCAAGTTCTAACAATATCTGCCATTCAGGCTCAGAATCAAGAGGCTTGTATACAGCTCTGCGAATTCTCTGCGTTATGCCCTTGTCATTCGTAAATGTACCGTCTTTTTCGGCTGGCATATTACCCGCGAAAATAATATCTGCGGTTTTATTCAATTCGGATGGGTGTGGTTCACAGAGTGAAATGAATTTGGCCTTTTTTAATGCCTTTAATGCAGAAGCATCGAGGTTTAGTTCCGGGTCCCCGTTAAACGCAATCACACATTTAATGGAACCTTTATCGATTTCATCGATGATCTTCTGGAAGTTATCATTTTTTAAACCGAGTGCAGCCTGTGCGCCTTTATAGTTCGGGGCTTTCTCGGCTTTTATCTTGAATCCACCGCCAAAAGATTGGTCTTTTCCGGACACTCTAGCAGGGAATAGAGAAACCTTTGCGCCGAGATTGTCACCAAAGAGTTTTTTAATCAGGTAATTCTCTTCATTTGTAAGATAAGGAGAACCGATAGCTACTATCGAGCCGGCTCCTTCTTTATCTTTGTACGTCTCACATGTATTAATCAATTTTTCTAAAGCTTCATCAAGTTTTACTGTTTTTCCACCTTTTAAACTATGCCTGACTAGGCGGTCTTCAGTATCGACGTTTTTATAAGTCCTTCGTCCCTCGTTGCATAACCAGTGGTCATTTACACCTTTATTTGAGCGAGCAGTGATTCTTTGAAGTATATTATCGAGGCTCCAATATTTTATATTACAGCCCGCTGAACATCCCGGGCAAATAGATTCAGTGCTTTTAAGATCCCAGACTCTTGCTTTATAGAGGAAATCCTTGTCCAGCAATGCGCCGACAGGGCAGATGTCTACAATATTCAATGAAACCGGGTTATCTATCGGAACACCATCGAATATGTCGAGCTCAGTTTTAACTCCACGTTTTCTGAATCCGAGTTCGCCCGTTTCAGCTATATCTTCCAGGAAACGGATACATCTGCCGCATTTAATGCAGCGTTCTGTCCAGAGGTATATATCCGGCCCGAGATCCTTAACGGGAAAATGTTCCTTCGGGTATTCCAGCCTGCTGTGGCCATAGCCATGATCATATGAATAATTCTGCAGGATACATTCACCAGCCTTATCGCATACCGGGCAGTCCAGCGGATGGTTCAGCAGTATAAATTCCATTACTCCCGCGCGGCCTTTCCTGGCATGCTCGGAATTTGCGAGGACTTTCATCCCTTCCATAACCGGGGTTGTACAGCTGGTGACAAGCTTAGGGTTATTTTCAATCTCAACAAGGCAGATCCGGCAGTTGCCGTCCTTGCCTAATGAATCATGATAGCAAAAGTGCGGGATATCGATCCCGTTCTCTAATGCCGCTTCAAGGATAGTTTTACCTTCGGTGGTAGTTACTTCTTTTCCATCTATAAAAAATGATATTTTCTTCACCGGCGAATACTCCTGTCCTTATCAATAGGGCATCTTTTATACTTAATATGTTCCTCAAATTCATCTCTGAAACGGGCGACAAATGCCTGTATCGGCCAGACCATTGCTTCTCCAAATGGGCATACTGTTTTTCCCTCAACTTGCCAACATGCATTGAGCAACAGGTCGATATCATCAGGTTTTGCAGTGCCTTCTTCAATCGATTCAAGTATCTTTAAAAGCCAGTTCCCGCCTTCCCTGCATGGAGTGCATTGACCGCAGGATTCATGGCAGTAAAAACGAGTAAGGTTTATCGCGGCATCGACCATACAGACGGAATCATCCATCACGATGACCCCGGCTGATCCCAGCATCGATTTGTGTTTCTGCAGTGCGTCATAGCACATTTGTGTACCAATTGTATCCGCTGAGAGAACCGGGCTGGAAGAACCACCCGGGATAATCGCTTTCAGTTTTCTTTTTTCATCCAGCATTCCGCCGCAAACATCGTAGATGAGGTCTCTAAGTGTAATCGACATCGGCAGTTCGTAAATGCCGGGTTTTTTCACATGACCGCTGACGGCGAACAGTTTAGGCCCCTTGCTTTTTTCAGTGCCGATCGATGTAAACCAGTTTACGCCCTTGTTCACAATATGGGTAACGCAGCAAAGTGTCTCGACATTGTTAATAATTGTGGGGCAGTCAAACAAACCCTGCACAGCGGGGAAGGGCGGTTTAACGCGGGGGTAAGCTCTTTTCCCCTCAATTGAATTGAGGAGTGAAGTTTCCTCACCGCAGATGTAGGCGCCCGCGCCACGGTGGACATATACATCCAGGTTATTCGAAGTACCGAATATATTTTTACCAAGGTATTTTTTATCGTAAGCTTCTTTAATAGCTTCATCGAGGATTTTTGCCGGATGGAAAAATTCCCCGCGGATGTAGATATAAGCAGTCTCCGCGCCGATTGCATGCGCAGTAATAATTATCCCCTCCAGTAATTGATGAGGATCTTTTTCCATCAGGAGGCGATCCTTGAAGGTTCCCGGCTCACTTTCATCTGCGTTTACCGCCAGGTAAACCGGCTTATCCGTGCCTTTTGGAACGAAGCTCCATTTGAGGCCGGTAGGGAATCCGGCGCCTCCCCGACCGCGGAGGTTTGAATCTTTCACCATCTTAACCAGGTCTTCAGGTTTCATCGACTTCAAGGCTTTTTCAGCAGCCTTGTAGCCCCCGTTCCGGATATAAGTATCGATCTTCACCTGGTCCGGGTTGTCGATAAATTTTGTTAAAACCGGTTCGAATTTAACAGCCATCTACATCCTCTTATTTGAGAGAATCAAGAATCTCTATTATTTTTTCTTCAGTTAAATTTTCGTAATAATCGTCGTTTATCTGCATCACCGGCGCTGTGCCGCATGAGCCGAGACATTCAACCTTCATCAGTGTGAACATCCCGTCTTTTGTGGTTCCACCGATGTCGATTCCGAGTTTCTGCCGGATTACATCTACAACAGTATGAGCTCCGAGTATTGCGCAGCTGAGTGTGTGGCAGACCTGGATGAGGTATTTGCCGCATTTCTCGCCGCGAAACATTGTATAGAACTCAACCACTCCTCGGACTTTCATCGGGGGGACTCGGAGCAGCTTGGCGAGTTCCAGCTGATCAGTAATACTAATAAAACCCTTGTCCTCCTGAATCAGGTGGAGCAGGGGCATCATAGCCGATTGTTCTTCCGGGTATCTGGCCAGTATTCTGGTTACTTCGTGCTGGCCCTTTTCTGATAATTTCAGCGCCATAATTATTAATACCTATCTATCTAATTCACCGGCGATAATATTTAAACTGCCCATGATTGCGACAATATCGGAGATCATCCTTCCTTCAACCTGCGGTACGATCGATGAGTAGTTGACGAATGAGGGAGCCCTGGAGTGAACCCTGTAGGGGTACTGCCCGCCATCGCTGACCAGGTACCAGCCGAGTTCGCCATTCGGGGCTTCGATTGCCTCATAGACCTCACCCCTCGGGGGTTTAGGCCCGTGCTGCAGCATGGTGATCTTGAAGTGATGGATCAGCTCTTCCATCCTTGTATAAACAAGGTTTTTCTGGGGGTAAATGATCTTCGGATCGTCTATATTGATCGAACCTTCCGGCATGTTGTCTACGCACTGGCGGATTATCTTGTTGCTTTCGTGCATTTCGTACATACGGACGAAATACCTGTCGAGCACGTCGCCTTTTTCACCCACAGGGATATCGAAATCGAGCTGGTCGTAGATAAGGAACGGCATATCCTTTCTCAAGTCCCAGTCGCATCCGGTGGAGCGGAGCACCGGGCCGGTAAGGCCCATGTTGATCGCATCCTCCTGGGAGAGAGCGCCAATGTCGCGTGTGCGGTCGTGCCAGATGCGGTTCTTGTTGAGCAGGCGTTCTGTATCCCTCAGCCTCTTCGGGAATTTCCTGGTGAAATCCCTGATCTTCTGTAGCCATGCGTTATTCGGCACATCTCGGGTAGCGCCGCCTGTCTGAGTCCAGGAAGCTGTCATCCTGGTGCCGGTCAGTTCCTCTACAATGTCGTAAAGCAGCTCGCGCTCTTTCCACAGCCAGACCATCGGGGTAAGCGCGCCGATGTCGACAGCCTGCATCCCCAGCTGCGCAACGTGATCCATGATCCTCGCAATCTCGAGTATCATAGTGCGCATCACCTTTGCTTTCTCGGTGATCTCTATGCCGAAAAGCTTTTCGACGGCCAGATGATAAGAGATATCGTTCGCCAGCGGAGAGAAATAATTCATTCGGTCAACGACCGAAACAAACTGGTTATAAGTGCGGTGTTCGCCTAGTTTTTCAAAGCCGCAGTGAAGATACCCGAGGACAGGCGTGCACTTTACGATTGTTTCCCCGTCCAGCTCAAGTATGCAGTGCAGGGTGCCGTGCATGGCGGGGTGCGACGGGCCGTAATTTATCTCGACCTTATCGCCGGTAATCGGGGGAAGGGTGTCTTTTATCACGCGTCTTCTCCATAATTCTTCAATGGGCTGTGCCTTTCGCCGAGGCCCTTGAGCGGGTAATCCTTACGCAGGGGATGTACTTCGCCGTAGTCAATCGGGTCGAGCAGGATTCTCCGGAGGTCCGGGTGCCCGTCAAATTTTATCCCGTGGAGGTCGTAAATCTCGCGCTCCTGCCAGTCCGCGGTCTTCCAGAGTGGCACCATGGAATCGACCCTGCAGTTATCCTCACGCACGCGGACTCGCACGTTCAGGCGGATTTTATTCTTCATAGAAAGCAGGGAATAGGCGACTCCGAATCTACGGGGGTCGTCATCATATTCCAGGTAATCGATACCGGTGACGGCAGCGAGCATGACGAAATCACATGCTTTTTCCTTTTTCAGGAAGGTCATAAATTCCATAAGGCTTTCGGGTTTGACCTCGTATGTATAATCACCGCGGAACTCCTCTTTCTTGAGGATTTCCTTGGTGAATTTACTGTCAATCGCTTTTACAGCGGCTTCGAGTTTTTTATCCATTCTTTCTGAACTCCGGGAATCTGGGGTTGAAATCGGTAAGGGGGTCATAAACTTCTTTCATCCTGCGTTCCTGGTCTTTCTTAACTGTTTCTTTTTCAATCTTTTTCCTGAGAAGGAGCAGGGCATTTATAACGTCCTCAGGCTTGGGCGGGCAGCCGGGGATGTATACATCGATCGGGATAAAACGGTCTACGCCCTGTACCATCGAGTATGTATCGAATATTCCGCCGGATGATGCGCAGGCGCCCATGCTGATTGCCCATTTAGGCTCGGACATCTGGTCCCAGATACGCTTCATTATGTAGAGCTCCCTGCGCTGCACGCGGCCCGCGACGATGAAAAGATCAGTCCTGCGGGGAGGGAAGCCCGTGAATTCGGAGCCGAAGCGCCCCATATCGTACCTGGAAGCAAGCACGGACATAATCTCGATTCCGCAGCATGCGGTGCCGAAGACCATCGGCCAGAGGGAGTGCTTCCTTGCCCAGTTGACAATTATATCCATCCCGGAAGTCAAGACTTTGCCGGGGACGTGGGATTCTATTCCCATTTGAAAGCTCCTTTTCTTATTGCGTAAACAAGAGCGAATACCATGAACAGAACAAAAATACCTATCTCGATTATCCCGAACCAGCCGAGCTCGCGTACGATCAATGCCCAGGGGACGATGGAGAGCCCGTCGATATCGAAGATTATGAATATGATAGCAATAACAAAAAACTTGATATTTATTTTCCCGCGCGCATAGCCCAGTGGGTCGTGGCCACATTCATATGGGATGAACTTGATATTGTCCTTTTTTGAGGGGCCGATGACGTGTGATATCCCGATGATTACTACCGCCAGTCCCCCTCCGACCACAATTGCTAACAGCAAAGGTAAAAAACTTACCGGCATAATCCACCCTATTTCTTTGATAGACAAACTATAAAGACCGATTCCGAAAAGTCAAGGAATTGAACAGCTTTCGAAGGAAAAATTGCAATATAAAGATTCTAACTGGAGTCCTATTATATGTTTTGCCGGAAGCGGTGTTCTCCACTGTTTTCAAAATTATTTATATAATGTGAAGTATTGTGGATATGGGGGAGGGCAGTATCTGTGGCTAAAAGTTATTTTTTAGAATAGGAACTTAATCAAAAGACAAACAATGCTAAAATGAATCCGAATAATGAAAATAACATACCAAGAACACTTAATAATTTTTTTTCGTGCAATTCTTTTATGAAAAAGATGATTGAGAGCAAATAAGATGAAATTAAAATAAAAACAATTTTTAAAATTCTGCTGGTTAATGAGAAATCAATTATTATTGTATAAGCAATTAGTGGTACAAGTAAGGCTAAAATTGATTCTTTAATATAGTTTTTTGTGTTTCTTTTGACACTTACCCCTTGAATGACAATTCCATTTGATAATTCAGTATAAATACTTTTTAAGGTGTTTATACGAGATTCAATTGATTTTTCATGATTTATAATTGAATTAGGATAAGCCATTGGAATATCTGAAGAATCTCTTGAAGTTTTACCTAAGGAACTTAAATACTCATAAGCAACTTTCCGATCAGCACAGAAAGAGAGAAAACATCTTTCTTCACTCTTTTTAATTTGTTCAAATTCATGTTCGAGGTCATTATATTTTAATTTAAATTCACTATCTTTCCACTTTTCTTTTTGAAAGCTTATTTTTCTTGTATCCTTTTTTATTTTAAATTTTTTGTATTCCAGATTAAAGCTTTTAAAAGAATCAAGTAATTCTGAATATTGATTCTCGATTTTTTTAAGAGAATTGACGAATTTTTTGTTTTTCATTGCCTAGTGTTCTTATTAAAATTATTTTAATTGATGTACTATAAAATACAAATTTATTTTTCCATAAATCTTTCATGTTTATTTCTCTTTTTTCTTCTTCAGCATTGTCTTTATTAAAACCGGATAATCGTCGGGTGTCTTCGCTTGCTTGAGAACTTCCGGCCAGATTTTCACAATTTTTGTGACTTCAGATTCCGGGATTCCAGCGATTTGCGATAAATTAAATCTAGCATTTGAAAAATAGTAGTATGGTTGTTTAGTGGAAACAAATCGCTTAATCATGATAGGTATTGCTGCATTTATTGAATAATCTCTGAGATAAAAAAAACAGATAACATTAATCTCATATTCTGAGAATTCTGTGTAGTGTTCTGCGATGTACAATCCGAGCTCTTTGTTTTCTGAATAGAGTTTCGAAATTGACTCAAGTGATTTATCAATCCAACTATTTTGTTCATCTGAATAAGAGCGCATTGAATTATAGAAAAGTAAAAAAGTTTTTATCGTTTCAGTGTTCTCAAGGTCTTCTTTCATCAAAGTCCCACTGCATATTTTGTAATATATAGATTCCCTTTCAGATTGGGTTTTATAACCGAGTTTAACTAAGGATCGTATAATACAAAACTTGAGGAATTGATCTGACTCAACGGCAAACGCCTTTTTAAGATTTGGAATGGCCGCGTTGTTACTAATATTGTACAAGCCTTCAATAGAAGCTTCTCGAATATCAGTATCAGTATTTTTCAATCCTTCTAAAAAGTTATCATAAAACTTTTTTGAACCATGAATCACAGCAGATTCCAGGGCTTTTTTTCGTATATTGTCTCTTCTATTATGAAGCTGTCTATCTATTATCTTATAAGCGATTTCATTTTTAAAACTCGCTATAAGCGGAAGAGCATGAAATATAACCCTCCAGCTATCATCTACCCCAAGTAGATATAATTCTTTTTCGAAATTTCTTGCCGTATCAGGTGTGAGCGCTTTTACAGTATTTCTCCTGATTATAAAATCTTTATCTTTAAGGGCTTTTATTACATTATCTTTTCCAATGTTTTTTATATAAGTGCTGGTTGAATAGCGTGACCGTTTTTCTATTTCATCATAAAGATTAAGACAGACTATTGCATTCTCACTGAAAACAGGATTGTCTTCCATATGCGGCCAGTATTCGATTCTATCTGTTAATACTTCAGCGTCCGCTATTTTCTCAAGACTCTC
>JAFGBY010000141.1 GCA_016932915.1 Acidobacteriota bacterium
TGTTTAACAACTATTTCAACTCCTTGTCAAGTTTAATCATAAAGTTTTTAACCTCTTATTTACTGCTTTTCTGTTAGCAAAGGTTTTTACTTTTAGTGCCACTCTCCTCTTAAGTATTTCAGGTCTCCTGCCATAATATACGTCATCAGGAGTTACATTTCCCAATCCTTCATGATAACGCACCTGGTTATAATAATCAATATAAATCTTTATACCAAGCTCAAGATCACCAGGAAAACCCCAGATCAAGAGGCAGATATATTCTTTTGCTGACCGGTGAAAACGCTCGATCTTACCGTTGGTCTGGGGATGATATGGTGAAGCCAGAATATGTTTAATACCACGGCTATCAAGATATTCTGCGAAAGCCTTTGATATCAAACCAGGTCCATGATCGGATACCAGGCGGGGATAACCCTCAGGACCGTTCATTAAGGGGTTGTATTCAATCCCTGCGAACTCACAAGCCATCTCTACTACCTCTGCAAAGGCATTACTATCCATGCTGCGCTGCAACTTCCAGGCAAGGATCTTGCGACTGTAATCGTCAAGTACACAGATCAGGTAATACCAGCCCCAGCCCTTTACAAACATGTAAGTTGCATCTATCTGCCACTGTTCATTCACACGCTTTGTTTTAACCTTATACTCGGGACCTGCAGGAAAGGTTTTGACCGTCCTGCTAGCAATAAGACCATTACGCTTTAACACACGGAATACAGTAGCCTCTGACACCGTAAAGCTACAGTGATCAGAGATATAATACGCAATCTGACGGCTGGGCCAATCAGGATGAAGGTCTGCTATCTCCAGTATCTTATCCACTTCCTCATCCAACAACTTGTTCCAGGAGTAAGTAGGTATGGGAGCCCGGTCCATTAAGCCCTTTAAGCCTTCATCACGATATTTACGCCTCCAACGGTAATAAGTGGAGGGAGGAATATCTAACTTCTTGCAAGCCTTTGTGACAGGTAAACCAGAACATTCAACACCACGCATTAGATTAAGTTTCTTGCCGCAACTCATTCGAACGTACCTCCTACCTACAGGCCAAGGCTTTTTTTTAGACGCTGAACCTCAAGCATTGTCTCTGCTAATGCCTGTTTTAGATAAACATTCTCCGATTTTAAACGCCTAACCTCCTCACTATTGGCATCTCTATGCGTGTCAAGGGTCAGACCGTTCTTACCAGCCTCAAGGAAGCTCTTCGACCAACGTTAGTAAGCAGCGGTGGGAATCCCTTCGCGACGGCACAGCTCCGTCACCGGTATCATGCCCCTGAGACCCTCCAGGACAACTCGTATCTTCTCCTCGGCTGAAAACCTTCGCCTGGTGGCTCTCTTGATCTCTTTTACTACATCTCGCTTTGCCATTGTGACTCCTTTCATGGGTCAAATGTACCGGTGCTTTTGTTCTTTGTCAATAGTCACTTGAAACCGACCCAAAAAACAGACCTAACAGACTACAACCTACAGACTAAAGACTAAAGAACTACAACTTAACTTCTAAATCTTTACTCTCGCAAATGTGCTGAGGTTGAACAAATATGATAGCGTGCATGAATTAGCAGAATAAAAGAAACGCAATCCATGGTGCCCACCACTTGATCCTGTTAAATTAGTATCCACTGCTGTGAAGACAATCGAATCAGTTTCACTTCCGATCGCCCTTAATACTGCGTTACTATCAATACAAAATTTGTAATGCCCCTGGAAAATAATTGAACAACCCGGCATTATAGCTAACATACTACCTGTAGGTATATGGACCTCAGCCGTTACAATGTAAGGAGAACCGGTGGTATCCCAAACACCGGATATATCCCCTGATACTTCTGTCTGAGCATTTGTTGCAGACCAGGTGAATACTAATAATGTAAATAAAACTAAAAAACAAACCCACTTGTTTTTTATCATTACCCCATCCTTTTTAGAACAATTTCCATAAGTTTAGACTTATGATTACGAAAAAATTGTATCCTTGCTTACATTATTTATTTGGGAAAAACGAAAATTAAATATAATATCGTTTGAATCTCATACATTTTTCCTCTACGCATGACCAATTATAGTTAAATCAGGTAATATTTTAAATTGAATACTTTAATAGGTGCTTGTCAAGCACCTTTTTTTGTAAATGTATTATCTACATGATGTTACAAGTTTTGATTTACAATTAATAATGTCTGTCCAATTAACATACTTTATATATTTATTATGATATTATACTTATTTCATAACCACTTTTTGAATTTCCGGAAGTAATTTGGTATTCGTTTTGAAATCTTTATAAGAGCATAAAAGAATATTGATGAAAATATACTTTACCGGGAAATCTTGTGGATGGTTGGATGAATGGATGAAGGTGAGTCAACTATGAATTATGAATATGAATACATTTTAAATTTAAGACAAGAAATTAAAAGTACTTTAAATAACTCATAAACGAGTAAAATAAAATAATAGAATTAATCAGAATGAAATGTTTCACAATAAATTATACTTCTTGAACTTATTTCAGAAACTCATTAGTTCAACTTCGTCTGAAACAATTCAGAATCCTTCTTATCTAAACCAAATTTAAGCAAACAGAGCTACTTCAACAGGGCGTTTTTTCGCCCTACTTTTTCTATGAAGCCTTATCCTTTCAATCTCATGAAGTGTCTCCGCGGTAAAATAGCTCTCACCACAAACTGGGCAACTTATCATGGGAATATTCTCAATAAGCAAAAGGTCTTCACCCTTCCCATAAGCCTCCGTTACTTTAATAATTTTAGCTCCTTTTTTCCCACAAATATCACAGATCATTTTATCACCTTATCTTCATGTTTTATAAACAGTTATAATCACTAGTTTATTTGTTGGTCCGAGTTTGCAGACTATCTCGATCCGATCATTAACAGTGATTTTTCCTTTAATTCTATATTTATATTCTCCAGTCTCAATATCATTTTGCCTTTCTATTATCTCACCGGTTAGTATTCCACGTTCAACATCGAATATAGAATAATCATCATTATTCATTTCTTTCCTCGCATGATAGGTTACAATGTATTCATTTTGGAGAATCTTTTCTTTGATAAGTTGTAACTTCTTTTTGTGCATTATAAGTCTTTTTCTTATACAATTTCACGTATAATTAGTGTTTTGCAAATATATAGAAATATCGATAATAAGACAAGGAAATAATAAAGGCTTCTTGTGTTTGATGTTAAATCCTCTATTATCAAATCATTTATTATCTTTTTCTTGACAAATGATATTACATGAATTTCTTCTTAAGTTAAGTCAAATAAACTTGCGCCAGTAGCTCAGTCAGGATAGAGCGTAGCACTCCGGATGCTGAGGTCGGAGGTTCGAATCCTCTCTGGCGCACGTTAAAGAAAGTAAGGAGTAAGCAGTAGACAAGAAAAGAATACTACCACAGAGACACTGAGACACAGAGAAAAAAAAGTAAAAATGATATATTGAATTATGAACATTGATTTATTTAATGAAAACCTTTGAAGAAATGGATTTAAAAACAAAATATTGAGTACAGCAAAACATAGCGGGAGTAAGTTCCCGTTGACATAAAGAAAACGATTTATCATATTATAAACTCGCAGATACAGTGACAATGTTTTAAAAGTAATTCTAATTGCTTTGTGACTCTGTGTCTCCGTGTCTCTGTGGTTAGTAATTTATTAAGGAGTTAAAATATGAAATGGACCCAAAGTTTTATACCGACATTAAAAGAAGACCCGGCTGATGCCGAGATAATTTCCCACAAACTAATGATACGAGCCGGATTGATAAAGCCGCTCATGGCGGGTGTCTATACGTATCTCCCCCTCGCCTGGAAGTCATTTCTCAAGATCGAGAACATAATTCGGGAGGAGATGGACAGAATAAGCGCTCAGGAGATACTTATGCCCGGATTGAACCCAATCGAGATATGGGAGGAAACAGGGCGTAACGAGGATATGGGGAACGAGATGTACCGCTTAAAGGACCGCCGCGATAGAACACTCTGCCTCGCACCGACACACGAAGAGATCATCACCGACCTCGCGAGAGGAGAAATCCGATCCTACAAGGAACTCCCCCAGATATGGTACCAGATCCAAACGAAATTCCGCGACGAACCGCGTCCACGGTCCGGACTGCTCCGTGTCAAGGAATTCGCAATGAAGGACTCATACACTCTCGCTGCAACCTTTGAACAGCTCGATGAGAGTTACGACCTGCACGCGAGAGCTTACAAAAGGATATTCACGCGCTGCGGGTTGGAATACCTTCTCGTGGGCGCAGCGAGCGGGTTGATGGGCGGTTCAGCCTCCCAGGAATTTATGGTGCTCTCCCCTGCCGGCGAAGACTCGGTTATCGTATGCGAAAAATGCGGGTACGCGGACAACATGGAAATCGCGACATCGAAGGCTGTCTCATATGAAAGTAGGGAGCTCGAATCGAAGCTTGTTCATACTCCGAATCAACGAACGATCGAGGAGGTTTCGGCGTTCCTGGATATACCGAAATGGCAGTTGGTTAAATCGCTTTTATACGTTATCGAGGAAACCGGGCAGCCGGTAATGGCGCTTGTCCGTGGTGACCACAAGCTCAACGAAGCCAAGCTGAACGGTATAATTGGCAGCGTATTACGGCAGGCGGAACCTGAAGAGGCGAAGGGATTCGTGGGCGCTGATATCGGCTTCATCGGACCGCACGACGTCGAAAGCATGCGCATAATTGCAGACACTGCCATCGACCCCGAAATGACTTTCGCTACAGGCGCTAACCAGAACGACTACCACATCACAGGACTGAAACTGAGCCAGTTGAGATCCGTGGAGTACGCTGATATTCGAATGGCTGATGAAGGCGATATTTGCTCCCAGTGCGGGGGCACATTATCCATGAAAAACTCCGTCGAACTCGGACACATATTCAAACTGGGTACTAAATATTCGAAGGCAATGGGAGCAACCTTCCTTGACGAGGAAGGCAGCGCCCACCCAATCATCATGGGAAGCTACGGCATCGGATTGGGCAGGATAATGGCTGCTGCTATAGAACTCTACCACGACGACGATGGAATTATATGGCCTATTACTATAGCCCCGTACGATGTTCTTGTAACCATTATCAACGTTACCGATGAAAAACTAAACAGCACAGGACATCAAATCTATCAAGAGCTGAAATCGAAGAGTATAGATGTATTACTTGACGATCGTGATGACCGGCCCGGAGTGAAGTTCAAGGACGCGGACCTTCTCGGATTCCCTATCAGGGTGACGATTGGTCCGAGAGCAATGAAGGAAGACTGCCTGGAGATATACCGCAGGGATACCAAGGAAAATATAAAAGTAAAGCTTGAAGATGCGGTAGAGAAAATCCTGGAAATCAGGGAGTCACTGTTCCGGTCCATAAATGAAAAAACCGCTAAAATAACTGAACAGCCAAAAATTTAAAAGAATGGTTGACAATATTTTAATAATAATTATATTGTTAAATTTACTTATTTTAACACTATAATATTATTTAATTACTGTAATGATTGAGTTATCAAAAACATACGACTTTAAGGTTCACGAGCAGGATATTTATAAGGATTGCTGCGACAAGGGCTATTTCAAACCTAAGCCGAGCGGCAAAGGCACTTACACCATAGTCATACCCCCTCCGAACATCACCGAAGTTCTGCATCTTGGGCATGCCCTCAACAATACGATTCAGGATGTCATAATCAGGTGGAGGCGAATGCAGGGATATGCAACACTCTGGCTGCCGGGAACCGATCACGCCGGAATCGCTACCCAGACAATGGTATGCAAAGACCTCGCTAAAGATGGTACCTGCAAAGAGGAAATTGGTAGAGAAAAATTCCTGGAATGCCTGTGGAATTGGAACGAAAAAAAAGGCGGTACTATCATTCAGCAATTAAAGGAGATAGGCTGCTCCGCGGATTGGGAAAGACTCCGCTTTACGATGGATGATATGCTGTCGAAAGCAGTTCGGGAAACCTTCGTACGTTTATACGAAGAGGGGTTAATTTACAAGGGCGAATATATCATCAATTGGTGCCCAAGCTGCAAAACCGCCCTGGCTGATGAAGAAGTCGAACATCAGGATATGAAAGGCAGTTTGTGGTACATCAAATATCCTTTTGAAAACGAAGATGGCGGGATAACCGTCGCAACTACTCGTCCCGAAACCATGCTTGGTGATACCGCTGTTGCAGTGAATCCAAACGACCCAAGATACCAGGGTATTATCGGCAAGAATTTGATCCTCCCCATCATGAATCGCAAGATACCCATCATCGCCGACGAGATAGTTGATCTGGAATTTGGAACCGGGCTGGTGAAAGTTACTCCGGCTCACGATCCTAATGACTTTGAGATAGCCAAGAGACACGACCTGGAATTCATCAACATACTTAATCCCGATGGCACTATGAATGAAAACGCTGGGGAATGCGCCGGAATGGACCGCTACGAATGCAGGGAAAAAGTCATAAAACTGCTGGAGGAAAAGGGATTGCTCGAAAAGATCGAACCCCACGACTATACCGCTGGACATTGCTATAGGTGCCACACCATCATAGAGCCGTATTTATCAAAACAGTGGTTCGTAAAAATGAAACCGCTTGCAGAACCAGCCAAGGCAGTCGTGAAAAGGGGTCTGGTCAAATTTTATCCCAAACGCTGGGAAGGCGTTTATCAAAACTGGCTGGAGAATATTCATGATTGGTGCATCTCCCGGCAGATCTGGTGGGGTCATCAAATACCAGTATGGTGGTGCAGCGATTGCAGGGAATACATCGTAAGCAGGGATGATATTGAAAGCTGCCCAACCTGCGGCGCTACTGACATCAAACGCGAAGAAGATGTCCTTGATACGTGGTTTTCCTCATGGTTATGGCCCTTCTCCACCCTGGGCTGGCCGGATGATACTAAGGACCTTGAACAATTCTATCCAACAGATACATTAGTCACAGCAGCCGAGATAATCTTCTTCTGGGTTGCGCGGATGATAATGGCTGGATTGCACTTTATGGGTGAAATTCCTTTCAAGGACGTTTTTATTCATGGTACGGTTCGTGACGATATTGGCAGAAAAATGTCAAAATCACTGGGTAATGGCATCGACCCGCTGGTCATCATCGAGAAGTTCGGAACTGACGCTCTCCGTTTCACCTTGATCGTTCAAGCTGCTCAAGGGCAGGACCTATTCCTTTCCGAGAAATCCTTCGAGCAGGGAAGGAATTTTACCAACAAGATATGGAACGCGTCCAGGTTGATATTTTCAAAAATAGACAGGACTTACACATACCAGGAAATCCAGGATGTAACTCCTGAAAACCTGGTGGATAAATGGCTGCTCTCCCGTCTGAACAATGTTATTGATACTGTTACTGATTCACTGGAAAAGTTCCGGCTGAACGATGCTCTTTTCGGCCTCTATCATTTCTTCTGGCACGAATTCTGCGACTGGGCTCTTGAATGCTACAAAATCCCTCTCGAACAAAATGATACGAATACCCAAAAAATTGTTTTACACGTTTACGAAAAGATATTGAGAATGATGCAGCCTATCGTACCTTTTATCTCCGATACTCTCTGGCAGAAGCTGCACGAGAATTTTATCAAAGGGCTTCCGACCAAAGACCTTGTTGTTGCACCCTGGGTTGAAATGAATGAAAGATATACCGATGACGAAAGTGAAAAATACTTCAACCTGATTCAGAATATCATCTCAGCGCTCCGTAAAGAGCGTAATGAATGGAATATTCCTCCCGGAAAGAAAATAGGAATCGGCTTTGTTCTTCACAATTCTGCTATCGAAGAACCTATACGTTCTAATTTTGATATCATCAAACTTCTTTCTACATCAGAAAAAATAGAATTTTTTGAAAAACGCCCTGATGACGGCATTACATGTTATGTTGATAGAGATATCGAAGCTTATATGAAACTAAAGGGATCGATCGATATTGACGAGGAGAGAAAGCGCTTGGAGGCCGAAATAGAAAAAACGGATTTTTTAATAGACAAGATCGAGAAAAAGCTGGCAAACAAGAATTTCATAAATAAAGCACCCGATGATATTGTGGAAAAGGAAAAGGAAAAAGCCAGGTTCACCCACGGCAAACTGGAAA
>JAFGBY010000142.1 GCA_016932915.1 Acidobacteriota bacterium
TAAATCCTATAAAAGAATTTCAATAAGCTATTTATTATTATCCCGCATTTTTCTGTATTTCAGTATCATCAATGTAATACCGGTAATAAAACCGACAATAGCTATATACTGAGCATCAGAAAGCGGGCCGCCGATAGTAATCCTGGCGATATCCCCCCGGAAAAACTCAGTCGTGAAACGTGAAACAGCGTAAAGTATCATGTAAGAGAGAAAAACCTGTCCGATGAAAACCCGTTTTTTGTAAATAAACAACAGGATAAAAAAGATAGTGAAGTTCGCTATCGAGTTATATAACTGTACCGGATGAATATGAACTCCCAAAGGGACACCGGTATGCAAATGAGCAACTTTGCTGTTGAATTCTACGCCCCATGACGCGTTGCATGTATTTCCATAACAACACCCGGCAAGGAAACAACCTATTCGGCCAATTGCCTGTCCAAGGATAATTGAGGGAGCGGCAATATCCAGCAGCTGCCATGCCTTCATTTTATGTTTTCTGAAGTAAACCAGCGCAACCAGTACCGCTGCTATCAATCCAGCCAGGATCACTCCACCAGAGCGCAGCAAATCGAAAAAGTGTTTAAGTGAAGAAACATAGTAACCCGGGGACTGAATAAAAAGCGGAATTTTAGCCCCAAGAATACCGGCAAGAAGTACATAAAAGGAAAAATCAATAATCCGTACAGGCTCGATACCTTCCTTTTTTGCCCTTAAAGCTGCTATGGTAACTCCCAGCACAAACCCCAGCCCAACCATCACACCATAGGAGTAAATCTTCAATCCAAAAATATCCAACAATATTGGATGCATAGGTTTTATTCCTTTTCTTCAGGTTGTTCTTTATGTTTCCCGGTGAAAAGCGCCTTGAAAATAAGGATCGCGACTCCGGTACTAATCGCGGAGTCGGCAATATTAAATGTCGGCCAGAAGCCGAGATCTATAAAATCAAGAACCCTGCCGAAAACCAGCCTGTCGGTAAAATTACCCAACGCGCCGCCGAGAAGGATTGTAAGGCCCAGCATGGTCATTTTTTCTTCCGGGGCAAGCTTGAACATATAATAAAGGATAAACGAAAGGGCAAGCACCGATATGACAGCGAAAAAAGGGATCCTGAGGTTCGGTGAGAGTCCTCGGAAGAGTCCCATCATCGCGCCCTCATTATAATGATAACTGATATTAATGAACCCTTTTTCGATGCCGCGTTTAACCGTCTGATCCAACAGGAAAATCGCAATACTCAACAACAAATACCAACGAAGAACGATAAAACTGTTCCAGCCTTCTTTCCTTGTAGTAAATAAATATGATCTCTCAGACGTCATAACTTTTCCAATACCGGCGCGCAACGTTCACATACAGTTGGATAATTGGTATGTTTTCCAACCTCCTCAGAGTAGTTCCAGCACCTTTCACATTTTTCTCCAGAGGCAGCTACCACCTGGATTGTAAGGTTTTTGATATCTTCGGACCTGTAAGTGAATTCGCTCAGACTATCACTCACTTCAAACTGACTGAGTACCATTATCTCTCTGAACAGGTCTTCATTTTCTTTTAAAAGAACCTTGATCTTTTCATCCCCGGTAATTCTAACCCTGGCATCAAGCGAATGGCCGATCGTTTTCTGTTCGCGGGCAAGTTCCAGGGCTTTCTGTACATCATCGCGGATTTTCAGCAATAAATCCCAATCTTCCTGTTCCTTATCGGAGATTTTATATTTCCCATTCTCGGGGAACATCATAAGGTGCGGGCTTGCTAGTTTCCCTTTAAAATCTGGCAGGTACTGCCAGGCTTCCTCTGCCGTAAAACTCATTATCGGCGCAAGAAGTTCAATCAAATTTCTCACGATATAAAATACCGCTGTTTGCGCTGATCTTCTCTTTTTATCCTCCGGGTGCGCTGTATATAACCTGTCCTTGAGGATATGGAACATGAAGGAACTTAAATCTACAATACAATAGTTCTCCAGCGTATGGAAAACTACCGTGTATTCAAATTTATCATATGCCTGGCGAACTTTTTCTATAGTCTGGTCCAAACGGCTCATACCATATCTTTCCAGGCTGGTCATCTCTTCGAAAGGAACTGAATCCTTATCAGGATTGAAATCGTACAGGTTCCCAAGGGCAAAGCGGATAGTATTTCTAATTTTTTTATAAGCCTCAACCGCGCCTGAGAGAATTTCCTGTGAATACCGCATGTCCTCCCGGTAATCGACCATCGCAACCCATAACCTCAAGATTTCAGCCCCGTATTGTTCGAACTGTTCAGGCAAAGGTGGGTAATTACCCAGACGTTTGCTAAGAGGTCGCCCTTCCGAGTCGATAGTAAAACCATGAGTAAGTACAGCATTATAAGGCGCGCGCCCCATTATAGCAGTGCTTGTGAGCAATGAACTATGGAACCATCCCCTATGTTGGTCGCTGCCTTCAAGGTAAAGATCACTGGGCCAGGGTAGGTCATCCCGTTTCCCGAGCACGACTCTGCTGCTGACACCGCTGTCGAACCATACATCGACGATATTGTTCTCTTTCCTGAAGTCATCGCTCCCGCATTTCGGGCATTTCGTTCCGGCAGGCGCTAGTACTTTCGCATCTTTCAGATGCCATGCATCGATCTGTTCTTTCTCGACAATTTTCGCGACATGTTCAAATATTTCTTCAGAAGCGATAACCTCGCCGCATTTATTACAGTAGAACACCGTCATCGGCGTTCCCCAGACTCTCTGGCGGGAGATACACCAGTCGGGACGGTTCGCGATCATCTTCTGGATTCTCTCCTGTCCCCATTCCGGTATCCACTGAGTTTTTTCAATCTGTTCAAGCGCTTTCTTTCGAAGGTCATCATGATCGATATTGACAAACCATTGTTCGGTCGCCCGGAAAATAACCGGGTTCTCACAACGCCAGCAGTGAGGATACGAATGCGTAATCTCCCCTTCACCTAAGAGAGCGCCGATTGATCGCATGTAATCATTGACAACTTTGTTAGCTTCGAAAACCTGCAGGCCTGCGAATCTTTCGAGATCCTTTTCATAATGTCCGGTCTCGTCTACCGGATTATAAATATCAAGGCCGTATTCCATACCGATGATGTAGTCCTCGACACCATGGCCCGGCGCTGTATGTACAAGGCCGGTACCGGCATCCAGCGTGACATGATCACCAATCATGAACAGTGAATTACGGTCATAGAACGGGTGCCTTGCATTCCGACGGTCAAGGATTTTCCCCTTGAACGTCGCTATTTTTTTATAATCTTTAATTCCGCAGTCTTCAAGGGTCGGTGCGGAAAGATATTCAGCCATCAGGTAAACTTCATCGCCTACCTCAACCGCGACATAGTCATAATCCGGATGGGCGGTGATTCCGAGGTTTGCCGGAATGGTCCACGGAGTAGTAGTCCAGATAACCGCAAAGACCTTCTTGCCTTTAAGTTCCGGGATGATATCGGATAGATCCTCATCAACCGGGAATTTAACATATATTGAATTCGATTTATGGTCATGGTATTCCACCTCAGCGGATGCTAACGCCGTGGCACAATCGATGCACCAAAGAATCGATTTTTTACCTTTATAAATATAGTTTTTGCTATAGAGCATGCCGAGTTCCCGGATTGTGTCCGCTTCGTACTGCGGGGTCATAGTCAGGTACGGGTTATCCCACTCTCCGAAAACACCGAGACGTATAAATTCTTCTTTCTGAATATCTACATATTTCTGGGCATATTCACGGCATTTGACCAGGAATTTAGCAATAGAATTCTCCTTGATCTCCTTGCCGACTTCACGTTCGACTTTCAGTTCAATCGGAAGGCCGTGGCAATCCCAACCGGGTACATACGGACTGTTAAACCCAGTCATGTTTTTCGATTTAACAACAAAATCCTTCAGAATTTTATTAAGGACGTGCCCCATATGCAGGCTGCCATTGGCGTACGGAGGGCCGTCATGCAATATATATGAAGGGGCGTCGGAACGCTCCTTGCGAATCTGGTCGTAGATTTTATCCTGCTCCCATTTCTTCAATATCTCGGGCTCTCTCTGCGGCAGGTTAGCGCGCATAGGGAATTCAGTTTTCGGTAGATTCAAAGAATCTTTAATACTCTTCTCGTTCATTTCATGCTCCGCTTGTAATGTAAGCTCTTCATTTTCTATATATTATACGCTATGTCAAGGATGGATTGACTACAGATCCGCTCCCTAACAGTGCAGGATTTACTGATTTTAAGGTTAAACTTGCTTAAAGAACCGTCTATGCTAACATTCGGCCAGGTTATAGAAACAGTTTTCTATAGGACGGGGAAAATAAAGACAAAATGAAATTAGTAATCTTGAAAAACAAAGAGTCAATTGTACCGGCAGCGGCGTTACTTATTTTACTTTTTATTCCCTTTATATTAACCGGAGATTCTTCCGCTATACCATTTTTCTTCTTTATTGCAGTATTTATTATACCCGGCTGGTTTTTATCCAGGCGTTTAAATCCGGATATTCAAACCGGAGACCCTACTCATATTGTAACCGGTTTTGCTCTGTCATTTTTTATGCTTGCTCCGATAGGCCTTCCTGCTCTTTTTTTTCACCTTTCTTCGTCTCTGGCTTTCATAGGAATGCTGATTTTATGGTTTATCGCTACAGTCATTTTAATCTATCTGGAATTTAAAAACCCGGTACAATCTGAAGAACCTGAAACAAAACCGGGAACCGGTTTCATCGAAGGCCTCTCACCAAGAATTTATCTTTTGTCCCTAGCTTCCTTGATTATAATAACTGTATTCTGGTTCCTGCGAAACCGCATTACAGGAGAACAAATCAGGATTCAGCTGACAATCGCAGGAGTATTTATCACAGTATTTGCATTAGTTTCATTCCTTGTAAACCGGAAACAGCCGTTGATTGTTTCACCTTCCATCAAACCGACAAGGTCGGTAAACGTGGCAGCTGGAATCGTTCTGGCACTGCTGGTGCTTTTTCACCTCTGGTTGAATACACAGACCACCTTCTACAGCCCTGATCATGTTTATTACCAATCAAATATTGTAGATTTTCAGGATTCCGATGCCCTTAATATGTATGAATCATCTTTCGGTGAGGATTTCAAGCCGTTTTCATTTTACTCTTTCCCATTGTGGGATCTTTTTATCTCCGGCCTGGTGAGACTCTCCGGATGTAATCCCTTCATCGCGTTTCATAAGTTCATCCCTCTGCTGGCAATTTTACTCAGTTACCTTGCTGCCTGGACTGTACTGAAAGCGGTAGACCGGAGGCTGGGAAAACATGCCTTATTGATTCTGGTTGTTTTCGCGGTATTGAATTTATTCAGCGGATCAAAACTCCTTGGCTATGGATTTGGAATCCAGAGAGCAGCGAATTGCAAAGCGATTATAATGAATATAATCTTTCCTCTTATATTCGCATTTTATCTCCGCTGGCTCGAGAAAAAAGACAGCAAAGGTTTAATACTTCTGACGATGCTTCTAACAACAGGGGTATCCATTCATATTATGACAGTACCGCTGGTCGCTGTGCTTTTCGCTGCGGGCGGTATTTCGCTGCTTGTTAATGAAGGTTTTAAAAAATCCATCAAACAGATATTGCTTCATATAGTACCTGCAATTATACCGGCACTGATTATGGCTGGCATATTTCTACGAATGGCGGATGATTATTACTTTGTGGAAGCAGGTGGAACGGTCGCACGATCTTTCTTGCCAGGTGAGCTGCTGGCAAATGCGGAGTTCCTTTTTTATCTGACAATCGTGGCTATTTTACTGCCTATGCTTTTAAAGACACTCAGGGGAATGCTGTACTCACTGATAGCATTATTTTTACTAATTGCACTGGTTATCCCGGGAGCTCAGCAGATAGTTTTTATGATAATGAGCCCGCCTATAGCACAGAGAATAATCTCCGTTCCGCAGATTTATCTTCTCCTCGGGATATGGATAGTTCTCCCGCTGATTTACAACTCCGGTAAAAAAAGATGGGCTTTGACTCTTAGCTCATTTACTGCCGCTTTGCTCGTTGTTTTTCTGATAATCCAACCAGGTGGATATGAGCTGAACGGTAAGAATATTCACCAATTCCAAAATAAATATAAAGTTGCTGATGAATACATAACAATTTTGGACTATTACTCTGCAGTCCCGACAGATGAGGAAAGAGCGGTTATCGCTCCATACGACGTCTCGAAGTTCATCCCAGCCGTTCACGGTAAAAGCCGGATGTATATATCCAGATGGTACTATACATATCATTATCTGGGAGATGAGGCACGTGTACGCAATGACCTTCTTCAATACCTGTATAACCTCAATCCTGAGCAGAGAATCAGCAGGGAAACCCTGGATTACATACTTGATGATTTCAGAGCATCAGACCTGGTACTTGATAAAGGCAATAAATTCTTTGCTGAATATTCCACTGATCTCGAATCGCTCGGATTTAAAATTGAAGCAACAGGGGATAAATATTCCATTTTCCATAGACCTAACAGACTGTTTGATAAAAAAACAAATAATACAAAGACGGAAAACGACTCACCTTTCTTCGAATATTTCGAAAAATATGAAATCCCCAAAGGCAAAACCGGCAATATCTGTATCAATAGTGGAGATTTCAACGATTTCGCATTCTTCGGGGATGGCTGGTCTGAGATCATTAGACATCCCCTCCGTAAGACCGTCCGCCTGGCAGAAAATAGTGCGGAGATTTATATGAACCTGATCGGCGGAAAAAGATATGTCATCGATGCCTGGATGATAACCAGTTATTTCAAGATTCAAAATCCGGATGCTTCATGCCGCCTGGTAATCAACGGAAAAGATGCGGGCGAGCTACCAATTAATCGAATGGGGCATAAATTCGAAAGATACCGCTTTATCATATCCAAAGAATTAATTAAAGATGGCGTGAATAAAATTGAGTTCCATTTCAATTTCTTCAAGGTGGATAAGAAGGATGTCATCATCCGGGAACAGCAGCACTTCAGCTGTCATATTTCAAAAATTTGTATGACTGCGCTTGATGGAAAGAAAGAATAATTTCTTATACGTTTTTCTTCGCCACAAATAAGTGATTCATCCCAAGCTGGAAAGTTTTATGTTTGATATCCGAGAAACCGGCATTTTTAAGGAGTGAAAACATATCGGACTTGCTGATTCCATCCAGGTCGTCCTCGCCGTGGTGGCCTCTTTCGCCGCGGTCCCAATCCCACCAGCTTATCATAAAATGCAGCAATTTACCCAGCCCCGGGGAAAGCATAGTCGCAATTACTGTTCCATTTGGACGAAGCACTCGCCATGCCTCTTTCAAAGCAACATCCCTTTGGGGAATATGGTTCAGGTTGGCTATAAGACTGACTGTATCGAAAGATTCATCTTTTACCGGAAGGGTATTGGCAGTCGAGATAAAATCTATTCCTGGAAATGCTGAGATATCCGTTCCCCAGCCGGAGCCGTAAGCCTTAGTAAACCTGTTAAAACCACAGCCGACATCAAGGTATTTCCCATGTATATGAGGCAGGACTTTTTCGAGCCTCTCATCAGTCAAAGTGGTCAAACCGATCTTTTCAATCCACGATTCCTTGAGCAGAGCCCTCGCAGGAGCGGATATAAAATCTAAAGTTTTTTTAAATGGACCTCGTTGTCTGTACTCCCACTCATCGCGGTGTTTCATCATCGTTCCGCTCCCGTTTTCTTCCGAACGTAGATCACCATGTTATCCCCGATATCGAGGAAAGCGGTAAGACGTTCTAACCGCGTAACACGGCAGAACCAACGAAGAGGTTTGAATATCTTTGAATAAATCTCCAGCCTTTCGAGCGCGTACCGTACGGGGACGTATTTACCGCCATGCCAAAATTTCTTTATCTTCAGGATTTCAAATCCATTCCCTTCCAACAGAAGCCGGATTGTCTCCTCGGAGAAATAAAGCAGATGAATATGCGGCGACTGGTAAAGTATCCATTTTCTGCCCGTAACCCGCGCTATCAGGCTTTTTATATTCGGCGTCATAACCGTGAAAACACCGCCAGGTTTTAGAAGCCCGTGGATGGTTTTAATCTCGGAAACAGGGTCTTTCAAATGTTCGAGGACATCCCACATCGTGATGACATCAAACGATTCGCTCTTTAACTTGATATCCTCGATTCTACCGGTATAAACCTCCAACCCGAAACGTTCAGCCGCATAATTGATACAATACTCTGATATATCCGTCCCTGCCACATCCCAACCCATTTTATTGGCCGTGTCGATAAAAAATCCGGTTGCGCAGCCGATATCGAGCAAGTTTCCCGGTGGCGAGGTGTATCTCGAAATCCATTTCAGTTTTTTCCGGGATGCCCGCCTGATCTCCCGTTCCTCGGCATTATAATCGGCATAAGCCATCTGATCCGGCGCGTCCGAATTGAAATAGTCTTCGCCATATATCTTTTCCAGCGTTTTATCATCCGGCATCGGGTGCGAATACTTCAAACCGCAATCCAGACAGGTGAGTATTGAGACACCTTCAGCTTCATGGAATTTTTCAGATTTTTTTCCCCGGCAGAGGGGACATATAGAACTTACGGATTTTTTCACTTGTATCTTTTTAGGGTTTCTTTTTTCACGAAACGGTACTTCGTGAGGTAATACATATATTTAAAACCGTCTTTCCAACCGATTTTTTTCCCTTCATCTGTAGTCCTTGGCTGGTAGCTTATAGGCACTTCCTTTATCTTATGCCCAAGCCTCAGCAATTTTGCAGTGATCTCAGGTTCAAATTCAAATCCTGTGCAGCGCAGGTTTATCGACTTGATAATATCTCTGCGGATAAGTTTATATGCCGTTGCCATATCGGAAATTCCACCACCGTAAAGTATATTCGTGTACGTAGTCATTACTTTATTCGCCAGGATAGTAATCCAGGGCACCTTCGGCCGTGGTGTTTCATGTTTCTTAAACCGTGAGCCATAAACAACATTCGTACTGCCATCGAGAACAGGTTTTAATAAAACAAGCAGATCATTCGGATTCAGTTCAAGGTCTGCATCCTGGATTACAATATAATCACCCTCGGCGTATTCAATCCCAAATCTTACCGCCGCGCCCTTGCCGAGGTTAATAAGCGATGTATGCACCTTGATGACATTTTTTTTCCTAAAATCTTCGATAAGTTTACCGGTTTTATCAGTAGAGCCATCATCGGCGATGATTATCTCGGATTCCACCGGGAGCTTCAGTGACATTAACTTATCGAGTACTTGAGTGATTGTGCTTTCTTCGTTATACACGGGGATTATTATCGATAGTTTCATATTTCCTTTATTCCCCTTTGTCCCTGTTTTCGCTTTTTCCGGCATGCGCTCATTTTTCAACAAAACCGCCCTGAATGCAAATAGAATCTAGGCTGGAATGAGTTCAAATAATGGACCGTGGAATTTCATTCCTGAAAAGTGAACATATACGCAACTATTATCGTTTAATAAGGAAACAATCGATAGAATTAAATATTCATTGAATTTATATAAAACAAGACCCCGGATTTCCCGAGAAACCCGGGGTGCAGGTTTTGTATTAGCTCAATGAGGCCGCCCCCGTTAGATAGATATCTACAAAAACTTTAGTTCGGTAAATTTACCTTAATTATGCCGCCGCTGAGCCTATCAGCAATATAAAGAGCTTTATCCCTGTAAGCAAGCCCTAGTGGCTGCCCTATATCTTGTACCAAAACACTTACATTTTTATCCGGTGTAACCTTCAGTATGTAACCCTTATCTTTTCCTGGATCCGCCGGGGTAAATTCATTATTGTTTACGGAAAAATACATATTTCCTTTATCATCACTTATTCCCGCCCAAAGTGAAACATCGCCGAAATTAATATCAGCTTTTTCAAGGCTATTATTTGATTTAACTTCATAAAGGGCATCTTTAGCAATTACATATACCTTAGAATCTGCCGCGGTCATAATACCTCTTGCCGGGCCTTCCCATTTAATCCCTTTATTAGGAATCGTCGCGACATCATGGTAGCCGGTATCTTTGATCATTTTTAATTCTTCACAAAGGCTGGAATCTGATGGAGTAATTGCGCTAACCTTGTGAACATTTGTATAATCGTAGCCACCTTTGGGTCCGGATGTGATTATAAAAATTTTGTTACTTGCAGGATCAAACATACAACCATTCGGGTATTCCATACCCTCCTGGATCGATACGCTCATATTCGTATTCAGATATACCTTAGTTGCTTTGCCATCAGGTGTAATCGCAAAAGAACCTGCATGGCGAGTACTCGCAACCCAGAGTTTCCCTTTGCTATCGAAAGTCAATTGAGCCATATTCTGAGAGTGGTTCGATAATCCTAATGGCGCAAGAACATCACCTTCATCTGAAAGGGTCGTAAATACCTGTGGTTCTGATCCGGGCTGGACCTTCCAGATAACGTTAGCTTCTCCTTTTGTTCCAACAGCATAAAGTATACCTGCATTATCAAAGGTTATTCCATATACCTTGCCAAGATTAGACGCATATGTCTCAGTTTCAATTGATTTAGAACAACCAAAGGAGAGAAGTAATCCTATCAAACAGAAAGTAAAAAGATATTTTCCGCTCATTATATATGCCCTTATATATTAATGACCTTAACCTTAGTAAGCATACAACAACTATTGTTAAAATCAAGAAAAAGTATGGTATTTACGAATAAAAAAACCGGGCTCAAGTAAATAAAGAGCCCGGTAAAAGATTAAAAATAAACCTAGACTTTATATTTTTCAGCTGCGTCTCGTCCCAGATCGAATGCCTTATGATTCATCTGGACAATTGCTTCGCCTTTACGTTCGAATGCCATGGTGATATATTTTTTGAGCAGTTCTTCCTCTATACCAAGCCATTTGGAAGAAGCACCCAGCATTACAATATTCTGCGCCCTGGAGCTACCAGCTTCTTTTGCCAGTTCTTCGGAATCGATAAGTACATGCTTTGGTATCTTTTTTATATTTGAGATGATCTCATCCATCTCGGGATAATCAGGAATATTTATATACGGTGTCGAAGATACTATCATCATTCCATCCTCGGAAAGACAATCAATATACCTTAGAGATTCCAACGGTTCGACAGCAAGAACAACATCCGCAGAACCTACTGGAACTAGATCACTCCAAATATTTTTATCGGAGTACCGGAGATGAGACTGAACGGCGCCTCCGCGTTGAGCCATGCCGTGAACCTCGGCCTGTCTGAATTTCCACCCCTTATCAAGAACCGCATTATCTATAACGAAGGCGATGGAGAGTATCCCCTGTCCGCCCACACCGGCTAAAATCAGGTCCTTCTTCATTATTCCGCCTCCTTTTTCTTTTTCGAGAGAGATTTCTTCAGGGTCTGTACACATTCACGGTCGGCAATGATTACTGACAACCCTTCATATTCCATTTCTTCTTTCATGATTTTGGCATTTTCATCATGATTTTTAGGTAATGGTTCGATTACCTTTATGTGCTCCCTTTCGACGCCAAGACCCTCGAGTACTTTAATCAATGGGTGTCCTGTGGTAAGTGAATGCTGCCCACCGGTCATGGCTGTAGTCAGATTATCAAGTATCATAACCGTCATCGAAGTCCCTTCCTGAGCTGCGCCTATCAACGGAGTCATACCGGAATGACCGAACGTTGAATCACCAATCACAGCAACAGGGTATTTAAGACCCGCATCCGCTGCGCCCTTGCACATGGAAATCGAAGCGCCCATATCGACACAGGATTTTATAGCATTATATGGCGGTAAAGCGCCAAGTGTGTAACAGCCAATATCACTGAAAACTTCTACTTGCCCTTTAACCATCTCTTTTGCTGCATTTAATGCTTTGTAGGTATCTGCATGCGGGCACCCTTTGCATAATGCCGGTGGCCTGCCGGGTAATTTCATATCGATTGAGACAATCGGTTTTTTCTCCTTACCCGTTAAGGCTTTATAAACAAAATCGGGGTTGAGTTCACCGGTTCTTGGAATATGCCCTGTATGTCTACCGAGAATTTTCTTCGGCCCATTGTTTAAAAGCCCTCGAAGGCTATCCTCAAGCATCGGGTAACCTTCTTCGATGATCATTATCTCATCAACTGTATCATATAATTTTTGTATCTTTTTCAACGGTTCAGGATATGTGCTGATTTTCAAGTATGAAGGTTTTGTCTCAAGAGTTTCGAACACTTCCATAAAGTAATTGTATGCAATACCGCTTACAATTACGCCTAACTTCTTATCGTTAATTTCCAGTTTATTGAACTTACATTCATCAGAGAAATCATGCATCTTGGGAATCGTTTCCGTTAAGGTCTTATATTTGACCCTTGAAACGGCTGGAAGCAGATTCCATTTTTTCCAGTCAATATCTGTGTATATTTCATTCTGTTTCTTTGGATCAGCAAGTGTAACACCAGCCCTGCTGTGCGCAAGGCGGGTAACCAGGCGCATTAGTACAGGTAATTCAAATTTCTCAGACGTCTCATACGCAAGGCGCGTGAGGTCGTACGCTTCCTGCTGATTTGATGGCTCGAAACAGAAAACAAGCGCAAAACGGGCAAATACACGGCTGTCCTGCTCGTTTTGTGAAGAATGCTGGCCGGGGTCATCCCCCAGAGCGATCACCAGGCCGCCGCCTACACCTGTAATGGCTGAATTCATGAATGGATCAGCGGCAACGTTAAGCCCGACATGCTTCATGGAAGTAAGCGCACGCTTACCCATATATGACATACCGAGCGCTTCTTCGAACGCCACTTTTTCGTTTGCTGACCATACAGCATGAATTGAATTTGCTTTCTTGTTATATCTCTCAACATATTCAAAAATCTCGGTAGCAGGTGTACCGGGGTATGAAAACGCGCCGCTTATTCCGGCATCGATCGCCCCTCTGGCTACAGCCTCATCACCAAGGAGTACTTCAATTGTCATAGACTTGGCTCCTAACTTATTTTGATTGTCTTGATAATTAGGACTAGATATTAGTTGGAAGACTCTTTTTTGTCAAATAAGTTACCGAATTGGTCTTTAAAATATACGGAAAATAGAGCAATAAGAATGGACAATATAACAATATAAAATCCATTGTTGTCTCCGGAAAAATAAAACCCGGTAATATTAAACTACCGGGTATTTGGATATTGCTAAATTGTTATCTTATTTCTCAAGGAGATGTGACAATGTCAGATGGATCGCTTTCATCCCCTTCGCTATCCACAGCTGTAATATAATAGGAATAATTTATCCCCGATGAGAGCATCTGATCTGAATAAGTTAAAACGGTAGATTCAACCTCAGCGATTAATTTATAATTAGATGACCCATCTGCCCTGTATATTCTGTATTTTACAATTTCAAAAGTGGATGTGGTATTAGGGTTCCACTCCAATTCAGGAGAAAATTGCCCCTGGAATAAACCCCTGTTTGCATTCCAATTGACATAGAAATTAACAGGAGGTTGAGGCCAGAGATACGATATCTCCCCTGATCCTATAGATACACCATCCAAATAAACAGTTAAAGTGGCGGTTCCGGGATCTCCTGAACTCAATGCCTGCCGGTAATATCTTAAACCACTGACATAAACGAGTTCATCTTCCAGGGTTCCGGTAGAAACACCGGTACTGATTCCCAAATCAAATCCAATAACAGCATTGGTGGCTGTTTTATAAAGGGTTATATAAACCGAGGAACTCTCATTCCCGTAAGCTTTAATTTGTGACGGGCTTAGTGAAACTTCGGCTCTTACCTCATCGGCTGAACCAAAAACCAGCACTTCTTCGGTGACTATAGATTTACAGTTATCAGCTGAAGTAACTGTTAAAGTGACCTCGTACCTGCCCGGACTCGAATAAGTGTGAGTAATCTGTTCACCGGCTCCATCCGAACCATCACCGAAATCCCAATACCAGCTTATTATCTCGGATTTTGAACAAACCGAATCAGAACCGTCAAAATTAATAGTTACTGGTGACACACCGCCATATCTGTCAGCTTTGATGACAGCTTGAAAATCCTGTAAGCAATATCCAATTGTGCCGTTATCACAGACTTTCTGGGCATAGACATCATAATTATTCAGGTTACGGAAATCGCTCCAGCTAACCAACGTTCCTCCACTGTTCACCCTCTCGGCAACAACCTGGAATTGATCTCCCTTTGCTGTACATATAGGAACACCGGCAGCATCCCACAACATACGTCCATCACTGGATATTTTCTGCCCATAGATATCAAGATCAAAGTTTCTATTATCTGGCCAGAAAAGTAATGCGCCTTCCGCACCGGCACTTACCATCGTCGGTCGGCAATGTGCTGTTTTACCGGTTACAACTCTTCTTCCCTCTGTTCCCCATAATGCAGTTCCAGCACTGTTCACACGTTGCGCAAAAATCGATTGTCTTGTATGGCTGCCGGCAAAAATCCCGCCCTGTCCATCCGACACGACATGGTAATCAGAGCTATTAAATACATGTGTGCCTGCTCCCCACATATTTGCAGCAGCGGAACTGAGCTTTCCTGCATATATGACTCCTGAAGCCGCCTGTTCACCCACATATATTACTCCACCGCTGCCATCCGCAATCAGGTAATTGGGAAATGTAAAATTAAGCGAAGAGATTGAAGATGACCAAGCTGTCGACGCATTAGAATTAATATGATCAATATATACAGAACCACCGGTACCTGGTCGCGAGTAATAAACACCGCCAAAACCGTCCGAAACAGCTTTCAGGGGCCCTGCGCTGCCCGCATCACCGGTAAGACCGAGGTCCCAGACGTAACCGCCATCATGGTTATATTTCCTTACCCTGACTTCATATAAACCGGTACTGCCGTTATGATAATTCGTGACCACTATCGCGCCGCCATTTTCATCACTGACGAGACCTAAGTAAACATATTCCGATATTGCGCTTGAGGGACCTGTTATAGTATGCTGCCAGGATTGCTGGTGCCTGTGATTAATTCTCTTAATTGTATATGAACTGCCGGATGCTGTCGCTGATATTATGCCACCATCCAAATCAGGAACAGCGCAATCGCCAACAACGACCCCATTCTCGCTCCAGAGCACATTACCATCTCTATCAAGGCTCTGAGCGCGCGGGTAATCCGATTTCCAGATTACGTTAAGAGTTTCACCATTATTAAAACATGTTTTAGCAAAGTCATTAAGCCAACTGTAACTCATCCTGGAGTTTTCATTCGTGTCTTCGCTCCAGGAAATAAATAAAATCGCCAATAAAATATAAATAATTACTTTTTTCATAATCTTACCCTCGCCCTGTAGCACTAATTTCTAAAGGTAACAATTATAGTGCAACGTTAACCTTTTGTCTATCTTTTGTCTAAATGATGGAAAGTACGAAATATCTTTATCGGAATGTTGTAAAACTATTTTTTTACCCCGCATTTTTATAAATCTTACTACCTTAGCTGGAAAAGTTTTACTTGAAATCGTATTTAACGAAGGCTATAGTTTTGTGCTTAAAGTATTATGAGATAGCGAGGAGAAGATGGAAACTGACGTAAGAAAAAATCCAGGATTATTGAAACTGGACCTTTATTGCAAAGGCTTAAAAATAGATGACAGTTGCCGAGCCGATGAAGATGGACGTGGAATATTTCGTACCAGAGCGGGACTGGGAAGCGGACTCGAAGTAATACTGCCGGATAACCTGTGGACTAATATTCCGGTGGTGGAACCGTTCGTAAAGGAATCACCTTATGTTCTTAAAAAAGAAGGTAAAGATTACAATATCTATATGAACGGCGATTTTGTATGTAAAATAAATCTTCCACCACAACCAAAGTTCTACGAAAAAAAGACATCAAACGGCGTTCCGATGAGACGTATTGGGGTACTTCAGGGAACTTACCTTGGTATTTATCCCACTGGTGTTTGTGAATACTGGCTCCAGGAACCAAAGGTACAATGTAAATTCTGTTCTGTTGGATTGAACCTCGGCACAGACGATGAAGTTGAAAAAAGAATCCAGGATGTTGTTGAAACTGCTGTCGCTGCCCGTGAAGAAATGGGAATTACATATGTACATTTCAACACCGGATTTTATGAAGGTGATTCTTTCATGGATCAGCTGGAACCCTTTGTCAAGGCGGTTAAAAAGGAAACAGGATTACTTATAGGAGTACAGACTCCTCCGCATCATGACCTTAACTGGTATCATAGACTACGCTCTATCGGAGTTAACCAGATATCATTTTGTTTTGAGCTGTGGGATAAACCATCCTTTGATGCATGCTGCCCTGGAAAAAGCGCGCATTTCGGACTCGAAAGATACCTGGATGCCGTCGAATATTGCGCAAATATCTTTGATACAACCAACGGCGAAATCATTGCCGGCCTCGAACCACCAGAGGCAAGTATCGAATCCATCGACTGGATGACCAGTGTGGGAGCAATACCAACAGTATGTATATTCCGTCCGCTTGTCGGTACAGAATGGGAAGATAAACCTTCACCGAAAACGGAAGATATGATACCGATTTTTGCACGTATGTATGATGCATGCGTTGAACATGGTCTACCAATGGGTATTGCCCCGAATATTGAAGTAAGCATCGTCATGAACCCTGAGCAGGGAAGATATCTCAGCGAAAAACCGAATGCAAAACCACTAAATAGAATAAAAATGAAACTTATGGGAGTTGCTTTCAGAGCATGGTTTAAGATGTATGTATCAAAATTCGATCGCAAGAACAGGAAAAAATATAAAGAAGCAGCAATGCCGATTTAGTTTATAAATTAAAAAACAATTCCAAAAGGCCGTTTCAACGGCCTTTTTTATATTCGTTAAAGGGTCTTATGACCCACATTGTCATATTTATAATATCTTTAGGCTTATTTGTAATAATAAATACTAATAATAATAAAATATATTTGGTCATTTGACACAATTATGCATTTTAGCTTGCTTTTTGACCCATAAAGGTTTATATTAACAACTGTTAAGAGGAGGCACTATTATGAATGACAACAAGGAGGATTTCTGCTCCGGCACAACAGAATACCCGGAATTCTGCGGACATACATGTAAATGCCAGCAAATGGCAGATTCCGGATGTTGCTGCTCTTCACAAAACTGTTGTAGTGAAGGCAAAACATGTTGCGGCAACAAATGTTCATGTAGTCATTAAGGATTAGATGTAAAAAAACAGGATTAACTTCATGAACGACTGCAACGGCTGAAATAATCAGCCGTTTTTCTTTTTTCAGTTGATATAACCCAAAGCTCGAAGCTGGTTATCTAATTCTTCATCGCTATATTTTATAGATGGAATAAACTTACCCATCAATTCATTATTAATATTTATGCTTTTTAAAAGCCTGTCCAGGATTTTTTTAGACATTATTACGATATTCTTATGATCATTAGCAACATTGGGACGATCATCCTGTTTTGCTTTCATATTATACAATTTATAATCACATCTCTTTTTCTTGCTGTGATCATTATCATGATAATAAGCGATCAATTTATATCTATTAGTTCGAATAGATTTCTGTTCCGAGGTTAAGATCTGTGTAGCCTCAGAAAAAGCATACCTTTCATTTCGCTTTTCCCCATCAATTACCGGCATAAGGCTTCTACTCCTGATACCAGGTTCGCTTTTAACACCAGCGATATCGCAAATCGTAGATAAAATACTGACAGAACTAGTCTGCTCGTGAATCCTTTTCCCCAATCTAAACTCCTCTGCTCCCCCTATAATTAGTGGTACATGAATTTCACAATCAAAAAGTGAATATCCATGATGGCCCGGTTTTCCATTGAAATTGTAGTTAAAATTCTCCCCATGATCACTTGTTATAATCACAACAGTTTTATCCATTAATCCTTCATTCTCCAGAAATCTGAAGAATTTCCCGATTTCGTTATCAAGAAAATAAATACAGCTGTCATATTTAGAAATTGCCAGTTCCTTTGGATTACTTCCTTTTTTAATTTCTTCAGTGATAAAATGCTTTCTTGTGTAAGGTCGATGAGCCTCATATGTGTGGATTAAAAGAAACAAACGTTGATTTTTATTTTGTTTAATAAAATCTATCGCGCGTGGGAAAGTCACCGCAGCATTTATCCTGCTTTCCGTATAAATATCAAAACCTTTGTCCAGGCCGAAACGTGGAGACATATACCCGGATTCATGAAAGGCAGCTGTTTTATACCCGGCTTTTTTTAAATACTGACCGATTGTTTTAACATTAGAATAATAATTCAACCCAAATTCGGGTCTAAATTTACGTGTAAATCCTGCTCCTGTAGGAAATAAACCACTGAAAATACTCATATGAGAAGGAATTGTCCAACATGAACATGAAATATTTTGATCGAAAATAATATGATTTTGAGCAAATGTATCAATATTGGGAGAAGTCGGCCGTTTATAACCATAACACCCTAAATGATCAGCCCTTAATGTATCAAGAGATAAAAGAACAATATTATAATCTTGCTTACTACGTTGCACATTTATTATGGGAGATGCAAGTAAAAGAAAAAGATTATCATCATTATCAGTTTTTGAGTTAAGGACTGATTCATACTTTCTATAATTAGATTTGTTGAAGATTTTGCCGTTAATTTTTCTGAGATTTTTAATATTTAGAGTCCGTTGATTTTTTCAATTTTGGATTTTAGTTGAGATTTATTAACTGCATTGTCAGCATTTATATTTGAAATATTTTGAAGAATATCACAGCAAAAATAATTTTTGTGCAAAATATTACAAATTATAAATATTAACAATCCAGCAATAATCAATATCACAATTAATATAATAACATTTCGATTAATAATCATAGTATACATATTATATATTATCAAATATGCCAGCGCAACAATATTGCCGAAGTATGATTGTTGCTATACGCAAACAGTGAAAATGGCATTTTTAATCTAACAAACTGATCCTATAAATGGGTTATATAGCCCCACACTGGATTCCGTTTTATTTCTTAAAATTGTACATAAAAAGCAATATTACACATAACGCACCTATGTATAAGGGGTTATGGTTTTATTTAATTTATTCATAAAAATCTCTTCAAATTAATCGGGTTGTTTCCCCCTTTTATAAAACTATCTGATCGGGAAATATTTTAAGAAAAAGTCAAAAAAAGAGCAAATTTGTTCACAATATTAGGGTCATATCACCCGTTTTGGGCATTCAACCCTTGACTTTTAGTCAACATGAGTTCATATTGTTAACTGTAAAGAGAAGGCGTTATAATGCAAAAATGTTGGGAGGCATTAAATTGCACCACTAAAGACACCTGCCCGACTTACCCAGATCATGGGTTAAAATGCTGGGAAGTAACAGGTACACTTTGTCGTGGTGAAAAACAAGGCAGCTACGAGGACAAAAGGGCTGTGTGCGCAACAGATTGCGCATTTTACAAAAAATTTATCCTCAATAAATAGTAAACAGCACAAAGAACTCCGGGCTTGCTCCCCAGCAAGCCCACTTTTTTTATGTATTGATCAAACATAATTTTGTAATTAAATCTTTTTTAACGCTTGTTCTAAATCTTCAATAATGTCATCCGGATGTTCCAGACCAGCCGAGAGCCTTACACATGACGGTAGAATATCCGCCATATCCCTTGCTTCTTCTCCCTGCTGCTGGTGAGTAGAGATAGCCGGTAAAGTTGCAATCGTTTTAACCCTTCCAAGATCTGCTGTTCGCCAGACGAGGTTTAATGAATCATAGAACTTTCTCGTATTTATGGACTCTCCACGGTTCTTCTCCACAATATCAAAAGCCAGCATATATCCAAATGCAGGTTCATCAGAATCCACCAGTCTCATATATTTTAATGCCGTTTCATAGTGTATGTATTCAATCAAACCAGGGTAATAAACCTTTTCAACTTTATCATTATCATTCAGGAAGCATGCAATCTTCATCGCTGAATCGCTCATCTGTGAAATCCTGCCCCTTAATGATCGAAGATCATTCAACGTCATTATTGCGCCAAGCGGATGTATCGCGGGGCCAAAATCCCTATAAGTAATGTGCTGAACATATTTGGCAAAATCAGATTTCATTTCATCTTCCCCGACACGTGAAGGAATATCCTTACGAGAAGTCAGTGAACCGATGATAGTTGTACCACTTGAAGACATAACCTTGGATACAGATTGGATGACAATATCAGCTCCATGTTGTATCGGCCTGGTAATTGCCGGAGATGCACAGGTAGCATCCACAAGCAAAGGAATCCCATGCTTATGAGCCAGATCGGCTATCTCGGAAATGTCGAATATCTGAACAGCCGGATTTGAAGGGAATTCACCATAAAGAAATCTGGTTTTATCATCGATCTTGCTTTCCCATTCAGAAATATCCATCGCGTCTTTGATCCATCGGACTTCAATTCCTCGATCCTGCATAAGCCTCTCAGAAAAAAGATGGAATGTGCCTCCATAAATCTTAGCCTGAGCAACAATATTTGGATAAGGAAAAGATTTATCCTTGATTAGAAGTGGTTCTACCGCCATAAAGATTGCGCTCATCCCGCTCCCTGTAACCAGAGAACTTGTTTCACAACCTGCTTGATAGCCTTCGAGGAGAGCAATAGTTTCTTCGAGATAATAAACGGAAGGATTCCCAAAACGGCTGTATATCCAGCCTGGGATTTCATATGCAAGTGACAGCTCTTTCTCATCACTGTCAGTAAAAGTTTGTGCAGGACTCATATAGACCGGCTCCATCAGCGAGGCATTATTTTGTTTCAACGCCTCTTCCATATTATAAATACCATGAACCGCTATCGTATCAAATTTTCTTTTCCCTGCTACCAGCCTACGGTTGTTCAGGTTAGCGTCTGCTTCGTGTCCATCCTTTAACCATTTCTCTTTTTTACCGGTCATAAGACGTCTCCTCATAACTTAAGTTATTATAAATATCCTATGATAAATATTGATTTATGTAAATTACGGAAAATCCGGATTATAAACAATATTCATGGAATGAGATTCATCATGCGGTCAAATATTTTCTCGAACTTAATTTTATAATCCACGTAATATCAAGATGTAAATAAGTAAGGAACAGGAGGCTAATCTTTTGCTTAAAAAAATAATATCATTAATAAACTTATTACTGTTGATCAGTGTAATCGGAGCCGCAGACAATGCGGAAAACACTAATACAACTGCTCAATATACAGAAAATGGGATAAAAATAGATGCTGTGCTTAATGAACCAGTCTGGAATAATGACGCCTTGGTAGATGATTATTTCATTACATACTCACCACTAAATGGGGAAAAATTACCTTTTAAAACAAGAGTACAGGCAGCATATGATGACGATAATCTTTACTTTGCAATATACTGCTATGATGACGACCCTCAAAAAATTAAAACATCAATCGCTAAGAGAGATAACATCAGTTATGACGATTGGGTCTCAATATCTTTAGATCCACTTGGGAACAGACAGTCATTATATAGATTTTATGTAAATCCCAGCGGTATACAATCGGATATCTATGAAACCCCTGCTAGCGGTGAAAACTCCGCACCGGACTGGGTATGGGAAAGTGCAGGACGGATTACGGAGAATGGTTATATTGTAGAAATCGCTATTCCATTGAACAGCATCCGATATACCAGCGGTAAAGATATTTCCATAAACTTGATTGTAACCAGGTTTATCAGCAGGCTGGGACTCTTTGGTGCATGGCCAACCCTGGATCCTGGGAGCGGCATTTTTAATTCCCTCGCAAAAATTAAATATGACCACCTGGGAAAACAATTTCTGCTTGAATTCATACCATCTATTACATACAACAATATCTGGGATCGAATAAATCCTGATACATGGACGGACCCATCCGATAAAACTGAATTTGGCATAACTGCAAAATACGGCCTCAGCTCTTCAATTACCGCCGAAGTCACATACAATCCGGATTTCAGCCAGATTGAGAGTGATGAATTCCAGGTTATGGCAAACCGCCGTTACCCGGTATTCTACAGCGAAAAGAGGCCGTTTTTCATGGAAGCAAGCGACCTTTTTGACCTTGCCGGCGGAGGATTGAACATGACGACATCAGTTCATACAAGAAATATAGTCGATCCTGAATGGGGAGCCAGGGTAACCGGAGATATCGGTAAAGTAACATTCGGTGTATTAGCCGCTGGTGATGAATGGCCGGGTAGAGAGATCGAAGGAGAAGATAACAGGTTTCTAGGGGAAAACGCCAACTTTGTTATCACTCGTCTAAAATATGGTTTAAATGGGGATAATTACATCGGCGCTATGTATACGGACAGAAGTATTGGTGATTATTCCAACCGTACATACGGCTTCGATTTGACTTACCGTTTCCTGGAGAACCATAACATTAAGGCCAATTATATACATTCAACAACAACCGATGATGAAATCGGGGCGGATAAAAATGGCGGGGCAATGAGCTTCGAATATAAATACTCTGCGCAGACATTTGAAAGCAGATTTGTCTTTGAGAATTTCGATGAAGATTTCCAGATGGACACAGCATTCTATGATCGAATAGGTATTATATCATCCGAATTGGAACTTACTCAAACCTTCAATATCTCATCTGATTGGCTGCATACCCTGATAGGTTATGCCGATATTGGATACCTCCATGACAATGTAACCGATATGGATGATTATAAAATCGGATTGCTTGTTGGCGCGCAGTTTATTAAACAGGGATACCTCAATTTATATTCCCATGTAATCGACCGGGAAAGCTGGGTCGATACTACATTCAACAAAGATTTTAATATTGGCGGCAACTTCGGGATGCAGATAACCAACTGGTTTTACTGGCATACATGTTTCGCCTTCGGAAAATATATTTACTACCATCCGACAGATCCCGTACTCGGTGAAAGATTCCAACTCCATATGCAAGCTGAGATCCAGGCTGGACAGAACTTCCGCCAGGTCTTTTCATACATTTACAACCGACTTAATGACTATGAAAGCGATGAGAGAATTTATGACTTGAATATCATTAATTCGAAAACAACCTATCAATTCAGTAAAGAATTCTTACTCAGAGCCATAATACAATATGATGATTACCAGGAAATAGTACTTGCGGATTTTCTTGCCTCATTCGAGCTGATCCCAGGTACGGTTCTACATGTCGGTTATGGTTCCCTTTTCGAACGACAGAGCTGGAATGATGAAACCGGCAGATGGGATTACAGGAACGACATGCTGAAATATTATCAGACAACTCAAACTTTATTCATCAAGGGAAGTTACAGGTTCCAGCTTTAATACAATAATCTAAGAGTATCATTTATAGAGCCATCACATCATTAAAAGGTGATGGCTCTATTTTAATAAAACATAACAAATATCTTATTCACTTTAATACTTCACCATCATACTTCGTCTTCAATCAAAATCTTTTTCATGTTATTATCCTTTGCGGAACAGGGGGAAGCATAGACAGAATAAAGATGTTCTCCCCAATATGAAAAATAGTGGGTAATTTAGAATGAAAAAATTTGTAATCTATATCTTTATTATTCTAGCGTTTGCGATGTCTGTCATCGCACAGAATGATAATAATGATGAATCAGCTTTTAAATTTGGTTTTATGGAGCGCGTCAGGTTTGTTACGTGGGATAACGCAATTGACCTCTCAGATGCTACGGATACAGCAAATACCTTCATGCGGATACGAACAAATTTATCCCTCTTGTGGACTCCTGCAGAAGAGATCGAACTTTATGGTAAAATCACCAATGAATTCAGGTCTTATTTTGTCCCGGATGACAGAGAATTCACCATTAACGAATTATTTATCGATAATTTATATCTCAAGATGAAAAAAGCCTTCGGCCTTCCACTCACACTGACAATAGGCAGACAGAACATTATACTGGACGAAGGTTTTGTCGTTATGGATGCCTCGCCGCTGGATGGCTCGCGTTCAATATATTTTAATGCTGCAAGAGTTGATTTAGAAATAGGAACTGATCACAACCTGACACTGTTTTACAGTTACGAGCCGGTTACTGATACTTATTTGCTTGTTCTCAATGACCAGGATCAAGCCCTAATCGAACAGCCAGAAGAAGGAATTGGGTTCTACTTGCGTTCAAAGTTTGGAAAAAATAATCTCAGTGCGTATTACATTAGAAAAAATATATACATTGAGGATGGGGGCTCCGGAGAAGAATCAGGAATAGACACCTTCGGATTGCGCGGTAACATCTCTTTATCAGATAGTTTTTCATTTACAACCGAAGCAGCGCTGCAAACCGGATGGAGAGGAAACATTGACAGATCAGCTTTTGGAGGATACTTCCATGCCGATTATAAAACCGGGCAATTTGGTTTTCTCCCTTCTATCATTACCGTCGGCGGAATCCTGCTGAGCGGAGACGACCCCGATACATCTGAATATGAAGCCTGGGATCCTCTTTTCAGCCGCTGGCCAAAATGGAGCGAATCATATATCTACACCCTGGTTAAAGAGAGCGGTGTCGCCTACTGGAGCAACCTTGCTTCTATATATGTAAAAGCGGACTTAAACATCTGTGATGAGATTAATTTAAATCTGACTTATAACTTTTTATTTGCGCCTGAACAGTCCGATCCGGAATTGGCCTTTCCAGGCGGAGATGGTACCAACAGAGGTAATCTTTTCCAGGCTAAGTTAAACTTTAAAATTACAGATGACTTAAGAGGACATATTTTGTGGGAAGCCTTTGATCCGGGTGATTATTATTTCCCGAAAGCAGACGGCTATAACTGGTTCAGGACAGAGCTGTCCTATACTTTAAAATAAAGGAGTTTTAGTATGAGTCTGTTTCATATTCCCTGGAGCACTTTTTTTGCATTCATAACAATTATCGCTGCAGTGTTGATAACAATTTTGTGGGCGATTCACGAAAAGAGAAAGGATGAGCAGAGATGAGTATAACCCTCGGCGCAATCGTAATAGGTGTATATCTTGCCATTCTTATAGGTATTGGAATCTGGACAAAATCTAAAGTAAAAGGAACTGCTGATTTTAATATTGGCGGTAGGCAGGTCGGCCTTTGGGTAACCGCGTTATCTTTCGTAGCGGCTTATTTCTCTTCAGTGCTTATAGTCGGAGGTGGCGCTTACGGTTATAAATTCGGACTAGGCACTATATGGATTGCTGCAGCCAATGTACTTTTCGGTACAGCGCTCTGCTGGATCGTGCTGGGTAAAAGAATCAGGACTGAGACTGAAAAACATGGCGCAGAAACACTCAGTGAATTTTTCACAAAAAGGTATTCATCACCGGAATCAGGTATTTACTCCGCTATTATCATTTCATTCTTTTTAATTATCTACAACGTCGCTGTTCTTAAAGGACTTGGTAACTTGTTCGAAGGGATAATGGATATGCCTTATGCCTGGGGAGTTCTTATCTCCGGCGCGGTAATCCTGATTTACGTATCGATTGGTGGATATCTTGCTGTTGTATGGACCAGCTTTGTCCAGGCATGCGTAATGATAACCGCATTAATTATTTTTGCATTTTTCACTATTACACAAGTCGGCGGATTAACAACTCTTGTTGATAAGCTTGCCGCTCTACCATCAAAAATCCCGAATGGTTTTGTAGAAACTCCGGGAGAATGGGGATGGGCAGGTCTTATATCCTTTGCTCTCATCACAAGTTTTGGCGTATGGGCAATGCCACAACTGACAATCCGTTTTTATTCGATCAAAAATGAAAAATTACTCAGGGTAGGCGCGGTGGTCGCAACTATTGCCACTGTGACTGCGGTAATTCCTTACCTCTGTGGCGCGGCATCAAGAATAATCCTAGGTGAGATAGAATCTCCAGACCTGGCAATACCATTACTTTCGAAAGCTGTATTGCCCGAATGGGGAGTCGCTCTTTTTGCTGCTGGCGTATTCGCGGCAGGAATGTCAACATTTGCGGGAATTCTTATAGTTATTTCCAGCGCGATTGTAAGAGATATATATAAATTCGGCATGAAGAAAGAACTTAAGCAAAAACGTGAGGTAGCACTTACAAGGTTTTTCTCAATTATTGTAGGTGCAGTCTCTATTGTGGTGGCTCTCAAACCACCGGCATTGGTGCTCGCGATATTTGCATTCGCTTCCGGGATCATCGCTTGTACAAATTTCTGGCCACTTGTATTCGGATTGTACAGTAAAAAGGTAAAACGATATGCAGCCTTTGCCTCTATGGTAGCCGGCTCCACTGTCGCTCTCGCATGGTATCTTGCAAAAAGGCCCTTCGGGATTCATGAGTACCTCATTGGAACTCTAGCCGGGTTATTGGTCATGATTATCGGAAATATTCTACTGAGAGAAAAAACGGCAGTAAAGGCTTAAGTTTTATCGATATTTACGATTACATTTTTACGAATGAACCTGTCCGATAGGCGTGGTACCAGAGCGACAAGTAATGAAATAAGAATAAACGCATATAGTATCCTCATAATGAGCACTCCTGTGACATTAGCGCCAATTGCCACCATAAGCAGAGTGTCTTCTATAAGGCTATGGCAAAGTGAAAGCAGGGAAATTGAAAATAATATATCTTTCCAGTTCAGTTTTCCTGATTTCGCTTCGTTTATTATAATTCCACCACCGTAAGAAATGCCAAGGGTTAGACCAATCATTGTAAGAGGAGCGGCGTTAGCGCTCAACCCGAGCATCCTTAAAACAGGTTTCAGCGCATCGTTTAGCCAACCAATAAAGCCAATTTTTTTTAAAATATTCATTATTGTTATGAGAGCCATAATAATGAGAAAGATAACAATATAGTTTTTCAGTTCACTAAGCGCCCATACACCAAGCCCTTCCGCTTTTTTTGCCGGCATCCATTTTAATGTAACCGGTTTTTCAAACAGGCCGAAAAGACTGTATATCTTATAAACCAACCAACCCAGAATAAGAGCATTGAGGAACCTGAATGTAAGAATATAACGGATTCTTATGCCGGCTTTTCGCGCGATTGTAAGTTCGACCGGGAAAGAATGCGCGACAAGTATCATGACTCCCAGCACTGTGACCTGGGCTGATGTAATAGGATTTCCCGGGAAAATCGAAAAAAATACAATTATTCCGCCATACATATTCGTGATAAACGATGACGCCCAGACCAGGCCATAGGCTCCCGGCAAACCAACCAACTTCATAAGTGGCGAGAGAGCCGAACCAATTGCGCCTATAAAATTCAACTCCTGGAGAATTTTGATAACAATGCTCACAGGAAGCATAATTTTAAACAGTGTAAGGAAAACAGATACAACTTCATTGAATGTATTTTTAACAAATGCACTTAATCTTGTTTGCCATCTATCTTCCATATCGCCTCCCTGGCAGGATATTCTATGCGTTGTTGCTATGAATTCAAGAAGGTTCGCAATAATAATTACTATTTCAGCTTGACACATTATTGTTTAGGTGCTAAACTATATCCATGAATGAAGATGAAATAAGATACGTAAGAGTGATGAATTTGATCGATGAATCTATGAAGCGAATGGCCGCAATTCATGACACGCCCGAAGATTTTGGAACAGGTGTACTATTATACCGTACCGAGATCCACACAATCCAGGCAATCGGTCATAATGAAGGAATCAACCTGACAGACCTTGCCGCTTTAATGAAAGTGACAAAAGGAGCTATGTCCCAGATGGTTACAAAACTCCATAAAAAAGGATTGATACTTAAACAAGGGACACAGGGCAACGCAAAAGAAATAAATCTTTATCTAACCGAGCTTGGGCAAATAGGATTTAAAAACCACGAAGAATGCCATATGGAGATGTTCAATGGCGTAAAAAAATATTATGGTGATAAACTGCCCGAAAGCCTGAAGGAATTTGAAAAGGTTTTTTCGGAATTCATAGCAATTCTGGATGTATTAGGGGATTAATTTTTTTAGCACAATAGTTTAGTTGCTAAACACCAAAGGAGAGATAATGAAAGAAATTTCACAAAAAAAGGAATTGAACGAACGCGTTTGTACAGTTGCTCATTTGAAATACGTTGACAACTTATTCCGCAGATTAATACATAACCCGCGAAAACTTTTCGATCAATACGTAAAACAGGGAATGCGGGTTATGGATCTTGGATGCGGAGGAGGTTTTGTTACAATCGCATTTGCAAATATGGTAGGTGAAAAAGGGAAAGTTGTTGCTGCCGACCTTCAACAGGAAATGCTAAACATTACCAGGGATAGAGTAGAGAAAAATGGTTTAAGCCCTAGAGTCACTTACCATAAATGTAATGCGGATTCTATAAACCTGAAAGATAGTCTTGATTTTATATTGGCATTTTTCATGGTTCATGAAGCACCCAGCATTGAGAATCTATTAAAGGAGATTTTCACATTATTAAAACCGGGTGGAGTTTTTTACGCTTCCGAACCCAGCTTCCACGTTACACCCAGAGATTTTAAAGATATGCAAGACATCGCAGAGAAAATCGGATTTTCTGTATTAGAATACCCTAAGGTGAGATTGGCACGATCTGTAGTATTCAAGAAATAATAAAATCAATCAGTGGATTTTCCTCTAGCTTTTTCAATAGCTGAGGAAAGTTCACTAATACCGAAAGGTTTTGCAACCGCATAATCAAAGCCATATTGCTTGTGATTTACCATAATTGGATCACTGCTATAACCACTGGCTGCAATAATTATAACTGTGGGAAATGATTCTCTTAGTTGAATAATTGTTTCCTCTGCTGATTGTGATCCGGGAATTGTCAGATCCATAATTACAACCTCGATCGGATTTTTTCTCGCCGATGCCTCATTCATCATAAGGATCATTTTTTCAGGTTTTTCTGCAAGCAAAACATCATACCCAAGATGTTTAAGGATCTCTCCAGTAGCATTGCGAACCAGTTCTTCGTCATCAAGAACAAGGACTCTCCCTTGCCCTTTTGTTGGTACATTTTTAGGATATACAATTTCAGGAGTGGTGATCCTTGTAAACGGAAGATATATTATAA
>JAFGBY010000143.1 GCA_016932915.1 Acidobacteriota bacterium
TTTTACTTATTATAAAGAAAATTGGAGATTGTGTAAAGAAAATAGAAGAAATATATCTGCACGAACCACGGATGTTTAAACTTCATCTAGAGAATATTTATTCCTGTTTAGTGTTTTTAATGATTTTCATGGAAAAGAAAATACCCGACCTTGTCGGGTATTTTAATCTTCATTCAATACAAGTAATTTATAGCATACCTGGAGATTTAACTTACCATCTTACTTTATACCGTCTTATTTCGTTTTCCTTATTGACTGTAGATATATTTGCGTTTGGATAAAATTTCTTTGCAAATCCTTCGTATAAACCACGATCAAAACTGTCAGGATAAGGATTATTTGTTTCGAGTATCAGGTAATTATCACCTTTTTCTGTAACCTTGTAGTAAGATTGTGCATCACCCTTATTATTCATTTTGTAGGAAGCACCTACATTATCAAAGAAATCAAAAATATTTCCCGCTCCCTGGAGTTTTACATTATCTACTATCTTTAAGCCGACTTTTGTCAACATTAAAGAACCAATAATCTGTTCCAATTCCTTCATTGCGTTAAAATAACTTTGTTGTGAGTACCAAGACTCGGCCTGCACATCGTTGATTCCATGTTTTGAAAGAATCTTTAGAGCTAAGTCTCTTTGACTAAAGGCGTTGATGAATGAAATGATACCTCCACCAATAACCTGTACATTTTCAGAAAAAGCTTTAAATTCCATGTATTTCCCCCCTTTAAAAGATTTATGACGTAATTATTAAAAAGCCCTCTTTTATATTGAGCTAATTATAAAGCAAATTAGGGATTGAGTAAAGAAGGTCTAAGCAAATATCAATAAGCAGAAATTTTGGAATGTTTAAAAAATTCAAATGGAAAGAACTTATTTTTATTCAACCTTTAGAAGATTTTGTAAAAGATTAAGAGCGACAAATATACAAACAACTAAAATAATATAAAAAAGAATACCCGGTTTGGCCGGGTATCTTAATTCTTGTACAATGTCAGCAATTTTTGGATTGTCAGGAAATCCAATCTACCATTTGACTCTGTATTGTCTTAAATCATTTTCCTTTTTAACTGTCGATACTGCAGCATGAGGATGAAACTGTTTAGCGAAACCCTCATATAAACCACGGTCAAAACTGTCAGGGTAAGGATTATTGGTTTCAATAATCAGATAATTATCCCCTTTTTCGATAACTTTATAGTAAGATAGGGTATCACCTCTATGGTTCATATTGTATGACACGCCAATCTTGTCGAAAAAATCAAAAATATTACCTGCGCCTTGAAGCTTTGCACTTTCAACAATTTTTGTCCCAATTTTGGTCAACATCAGCCCACCGATAATTTGTTCCAATTCTTTCATAGCATTGAAATAATTTTGTTGAGAATACCATTGACCATTCTGAATGTTTTCGATTCCGTGTTTTGCCAGTATTTTTTGCGCTAAATCCTTTTGTCCGAAAGCATTCACAAATGAAGCAATGACTTCACCAATGACCTGGACATTTTCAGAAAAAGCTTTGAATTCCATGATTATTCGCCTCCATTAACGAAACAAATTTAAAACAAAAAGCCCTAATTAAAGATACGCATTATTAACCGTTAATGCAAGCAACTAATGAAATTCTAATATAGAATTTATCACAGGAAAATTAGACCAAAATATCATAGAGATAATTGATAGTTTAAGTAAAATATATATTTATATTGATTACCACTTCACACGATACTGTCTGGTTTCTGAATCTCTAAGAATTGTTGTAACTTTGATTTTATCAAAGTATTGCTGAGCAAATCCTGTATATAAGCCACGGTCAAAACTGTCAGGGTAAGGATTGTTGGTCTCAAGAATGAGATAGTTAGAGCTTTTTTCGACTATTTTATAATAAGATTTATCATCTCCACGATGATTCATATTATAGGATGTGCCGATCTCTGAGAAAAAATCAAATATATTATCGGATTTTATAAGCTTAGCTGTTTTTACTATTTTTGATCCTACTTGCGTAAGCATTATTGAACCAAACGTGTTTTCAATTTCTTTCAGGGCATTGAAATAATTTTGTTGCTTGTACCACTTACCTTCTCTGATATCGTCCAATCCATGTTTGGAGAGTATTTTTGTCGCTAGGTTGGTTTGTGTAAATGCTTTAATAAACGAAGAAATTACTTCTCCGTTTACCAGTACTTCCTTATTAAACGATTTGTACTCCAAAAAACCTCCCTCAGTCCTCTTTAAAACATTTAAAACCAAAGGATACTACTATAATATTAGTGATAGATTAGATTTCTGTTTGAAATTAGCTAAATTGATACATAGTTTACAAATTATGCTTCAACTTTTGCTTTCTGCCAAATTTCTTCCATCTCTGCAAGAGTGCTTTCTCTCGGTTTTTTGTTTTGTTCTTTTAATCTATCTTCAACATAGCGCCATCTATTTTCAAATTTTGTACATGAATTCTTCAGTACAATTTCACTATCCATATCAAGATGGCGAGCAATATTGGTAACCGTAAAAAGAATATCCCCAATTTCTTCTTCGATATGGCTTCTTTCATTGTCCTTGAGAGCTTGTTTTAATTCTTTAATTTCTTCTTCAAGTTTTTCTATTACATTGGATATATCCGGCCATTCAAAACCAACTCTTGCCACTCTTTCTGAAATCTGGTGCGCACGGAGAAGTGACGGTTGGAGTTTTGGGATACCATCAAGTACAGAAAAATTCTCTCTTCGATATTCCTTTTTCTTTTGCTCTTCCCAGATTTTTAATACTTCCTTGGAATTTCCAGCGCTCATTTCCCCGAAAATATGGGGATGGCGGGTTTTCATCTTTGTCGCTATTTTATTAATAACATCATAGATATCAAATTCATCTTTTTCCTTAAATATCTGTGAAAGAAATACAATCTGGAAAAGGAGGTCGCCAAGTTCCTCTTTTATTTTTTCGGGATTATCTTCCTCAAGTTCTTCTAGAAGCTCGTAGGACTCTTCAAGTAGATATTTTTTTAAAGTATCGACAGATTGTTCTCTGTCCCAGGGACATCCACCAGGACTCCTCAGGGTTTCCATTATATCTACTAAATCTTTAAATCTATGTTCCATTTAATAATATCCTAAACAATCATTATATGAGAAATTTTTAAACACGCAAATACAGCGATATAATTCTTAAAATCTAACTGGTACCTTAAGTTTGTATAAAATTCTATGCTTAGAGTAATCCGGCCCTTGAAACTACTGATTCTAAATATTATATTAGTTCTGAGTTGATATATTCTATTATTTAACGGGAGTGCAATGGCTAAAAGCAGTAATGGAGTTGTAACGGAATTTGATTATGGTGAGCTCAAATCAATACCGGATATAAAAAACCTGAATATCAGGTTTGAAGATATTGCTGAAATTTATCAGAACAATCACCCCAAATCCAATCTTGATCTTCTATCGAAAGCATATGTCTTTTCTGCAAAAGAACACATGGGGCAGGTAAGGCGCTCTGGTGATCCATACCTTGTACACCCAATGAATGTTGCGAAGATGCTTGCTGAAATGAATCTCGACGATACTACAATAGCTGTCGGTTTTTTACATGATGTTGTTGAAGATACTGATGTAACCATTGATAAAATTAAGGAGCACTTTGGTGAAGACATTGCACGGCTTGTGGATGGTGTAACTAAAGTCAGCCAGATAGAATTTCATTCAATTGAGCATAAACAGGCAGAGAATTTCCGTAAACTTTGGCTTGCTACTGCGCGGGATGTCAGGGTCATTATCGTTAAAATTGCCGACAGGTTTCATAATATGCTCACTCTTGACGCAATGCCCGCTTATAAACAAAAGCGGATAGCCAGGGAAACCCTGGATATTTATGTCCCAATAGCAAACAGACTTGGAATGGGTAATATCCAGCGCGACATGCAGGAACTGGCATTCAAGTACCTATATCCTAGACAATATAAAGTACTGACGGAAAAAATTGAGCGAGAGAAAAAAGTCTCGATACTCACAATCCAGCGAATAGAAAAAATACTGAAAAAGGAATTCGAGAAATTAAAAATTGAAGCATTAATCAGAGGACGTATTAAAAGCAACTTCAGCATTTTTACCAAAATGAAAAAACAGGATATCTCACTTGATGAGATATACGATTACCTTGCTTTCCGCGTTATAACAAAATCGGTCAGTGATTGTTATACGGTACTTGGAATTGTACACAGTATCTGGAAGCCGATCCCGGGACGGTTTAAAGATTATATAGCAATGCCTAAACCGAATAATTACCGTTCTCTTCATACTTCTGTCCTTGACCTCACTGGCCATGTTTTTGAGGTACAGATACGTACAGAGTGGATGGATATTATTGCGCAGGAAGGTGTACCAGCGCACTGGAGATACAAAGAAGACGGCGGTAAGATTACCGATGAACAGGAATTGCAATATGTAAATTGGTTGAGAGACCTTGTACAGCGGCAACAGGAATGGCAGCATCCGGATGAATTTATAAATGCCCTCAAGATTGACCTTTATCCTGATACAGTATATTGTTTTACTCCAAAAGGGGAGGTGAAATCATTCCCTTCGAATGCTACTACCCTCGATTTTGCATATTCTATTCATACCGAAATCGGTAATACTACAATAGGCGCCAAGGTAAATGGTAAGATTGTGCCCCTTAAAACCCGTTTGAGAAACGGAGATGTTGTCGAGATTATCACACGTAAAGACAGCACGCCGAAACGTGATTGGCTGCATTTTGTAAAAACTCCAAGAGCGCTTGCTAAAATCCGTCAACACCTGAATAAGGAAGAAAAGGAAAGAAGCCAGGAAATTGGCGAAAAGATGCTACGCAAGGAGTTTGCAAAGCACAGTATACAGATAAATAAGACAGCGATCAGAAAAGAGTTACTTGAATTGGCATCTGGATGGGGATTAAACAGCCTGGAAGATATATATGCTGCTGTTGGATATGGGAAAATATCCCTAAAGCAGATTTTAAGCAAATTTGTCCCCGAAGACGAAGAGGAACAGAAACCGGCGCTGGTCGGTAAAATAATGGATAAAGTCACTGGCCGTTCGGGGAGCACAGTGATTTCTGTCCGAGGCCATAATGACATTATGGTCAACCTGGCAAAATGTTGTTCACCTTTGCCGGGAGAGCCTATAATCGGTTTTATTACCAGAGGACGGGGAATTAGTATACATAGTAAAGCATGTCCGAATGTTTCAACGTTATCTTTTAATCCTGATAGGATTATTGATGCGAAGTGGGAAGCAGCGAAAGGTGAAATATTCCATGCCCGTCTGAAGGTTAAGGTGGATGACAGTTCAGGAATGCTTGCAAAGATTACACAGGAACTGGCATCTTTAGAGGTAAATATCAAACATCTTGAAGCGCGTTCAACTGATGATAACCGTGCGCTGGTTGATATACTAGCGGAAATCAGGGATTTGAAACATCTGTCCAGGATAATGACAGGAATCCAGGAACTTCCGGGTGTCATTTCAGTGCAAAGAGTATTTAAGGAATATAAGGAGTCAAGATTATGAAAAAAATTATTAATACAGATAAAGCCCCTGCAGCGATTGGGCCTTATTCACAGGCTGTGAAAACCGGTAATATGCTTTTTGTAAGTGGGCAAATACCTATTGATCCGAAAAGTAGTGAACTGATTAGTACCAGTATAAAGGATCAGTTTGATTGTATCCTGAAAAATATCAAAGCAATACTGGAAGAAGCTGGTATGACTCTTAAGAATGTAGTTAAAGTTGAAGTTTTTCTTAAAGATATGAACGATTTTGGGGAAATGAACGAAGCCTATAAAACATATTTTACAGAAGATTATCCAGCCAGGGTAGCTATTGAAGTTGCACGTCTGCCGAAGGATGCTGATATTGAAATATCCTGTATTGCTTCAACGGATTGATAAATAAATATGAATCGAAAAATACTTATCATTGATGATGAGAAAAATATACTGACCTCCCTCAAGGATGCCTTTGAACTTGAGGATTACGAAGTCTCAGTAGCTGGTAGCGGGGAAATCGGGCTTGAGAAAATCAAGACCGATATTCCCGATATCGTTCTTTTGGATCTTATCCTTCCTGGTAAGAACGGGCTGGATATAATAACAGAGATAAAAGAATCAAATCCAGAATTACCAGTTGTTATGATGTCCGGAAAGGGATCCATTAGTGATGCTATTGAAGCTGTGAAGAGAGGCGCAGTTGATTTTATTGAGAAACCGATATCCTCCGAGAAAGCTATTATAACAATTGATAACGCTTTAAAGATATCGAGCCTGGAGGAAAGCAACAGGTCCTTTAAAGCCAAGCTGGAAGAGCGATATTCTATAATCGGAAAATCAAAAGCGATTTGCGATTTAATAGCGAGGATAGATAGCGCTGCGCCAAGCAGGGGTAGAGTACTAATAACCGGCGAAAGCGGAACGGGTAAAGAGTTGGTTGCGCGCAGAATACACAATAACAGCGACCGTTCATCTAAACCGTTTGTAAAGGTTAATTGCGCAGCAATCCCAGGTGATCTTATTGAAAGCGAACTCTTCGGTCATAAGAAAGGTTCATTTACCGGTGCTATTGCGGACAGACAAGGGAAATTCAAGAAAGCTGATGGCGGAACATTGTTCCTCGATGAAATTGGGGATATGAAACATGATATGCAGGCGAAATTGCTTCGAGTGCTTCAGGAAGGAGAATTTGAACCGATTGGTTCCGATAAAACTGTAAAGGTTGACGTCCGGATTGTTGCCGCTACCAACAAGAATCTGCAGGATGAAATCAATGCTGGAAAATTCAGAGAAGACCTGTATTACCGGCTTAATGTTATTCCTCTTGCAGTACCGACACTTAGAGAGCGAAGCGAAGATATTCCACTGCTTATAGAATACTTCATCAAGCAGGCAGCTGAGGAGAATAACAGACAGATTAAAAGCATTACTCCAGAAGCAGTGAAATTGCTGGTCAAGCAGAAATGGCCTGGTAATATCCGTCAGTTGAAGAATTTCTGTGAGCAGCTCACAATCCTGTTCGATAAGGATACTATTAATGAACAGGATATCCGTTCGATTATGAGTGATGCGGATGATCCCGGGACTTTATCCGATTTTGCATTTATACAGGAAGGCAAACCGATTAAAGAAATCGTCGATGATTTCGAAAGAAGAGTGATCCTCTATTTTCTGAATAAAAATGATGGAAATATGTCAGCGACTGCTGCCGCATTGCAGCTGGAGCGAAGTCATCTTTATAAAAAATGTAAAATACTTGGGATTAAAGCTTAAAGAGTAAGTGTGATATAAGCGACAAACCCGCTATATGAATAGTCGAATTTTCCACTAAACTCGGTTGTATCTACTTCTACATCGATCATGTTATAGTTAATGCCTGCACCAAGCCCGAAGTTTTCCAGTGGGTAATATTCCATTACAGCCCTGAAATCTGAAGATGAGCCGGAGATTTCATCAATATTCAGGGACATAAATTGAAATGATCCCTTTAGCAGAAGGCCGGGGGATATCGTCACGCTTCCATAAGCTCCAGCGAGAGGTAAAGGTACTGTTTCACTGATTGATTCACTGACATCATCGTTCGTATTCAGAATATCGGCATCTATTGAAGCATCAAGAAATACAATATTACCACCCACAGAAATACCGAACTCAACAAGGCCGTCATTGATAAATGAAATTGCCAAAGCAGCTTTTATTACTTCCGTTTTAAATGTCGAGTCGACATATGCCTGGCCAGTGATGACATCATCACCGAACCTAATAACTTCTGAAACTAGCGCATTCTCCGCTGACCGGGAAAGATTGTAATAACCGAACTGTAAACCGATATGACGGGTAAGACGCACCAAGCCGTCCATACGAAGTACTACTAGAGAATTTTCCATGAGAAGTGTATCTTCAAAACTTACATCAGTACCAACACCATATCTCTTTGAGTCGTAACGTACAACGCTGTCAAGGGAAGGCAGGTAAGCCCCGACAGATATTTGGAAAAAATCACTTATTCCTTTGGTATCCTCATAGGAGTCGGTTTTTTTCTTATAGTAGTACTGATTGTTTTGTGCGAAAAGGGGAACTGCAAGAAAAGCAAAAAGAAGAATAATTGTAAAATGTGACTTGGTTTTAAACATTCAAAATTCCTTATCTGTAATCTTTCTAATTCATATATCGAATTCATTCTCAATCTTTTGAGTAATTTGGAGCTTCTTTCGTGATTATAACATCATGTACATGGCTTTCTTTCAATCCTGCAGAAGTTAGCCTTACAAATTGTGTTTTTTCCGCAAGTTCCTTTAAGTTTTTAGAACCAGTATAACCCATTCCTGATCTCAGGCCTCCGACCATCTGAACGATCATACTTTCCAGGGTTCCTTTGTAAGGTACTTTTGCCTCGATTCCTTCAGGTACGAGTTTCGAGTCATCGGTCGATTCCTGGAAATATCGGTCCTTGCTCCCTGCTCGATAAGCGCCAAGGGAGCCCATTCCACGGTATTCTTTGAAGGTTCTTCCTCCGTAAAGAATCATTTCACCGGGGCTTTCTTCTGTCCCAGCGAAAAGTGAGCCGATCATAACCGACTTTGCACCGGCTGCGAGGGCCTTAGTGATATCACCGGAATATTTAATCCCACCATCTGCAATTATCGGGGTGTTTGTCTTTTTTGCTTCAGCGACGCATTCAAGGATTGCAGTCAGCTGTGGCATACCAGCGCCGGATATTACCCGTGTAGTGCAGATTGCGCCTGGCCCCATACCTACTTTTACTGCATCAACCCCGGCTTTAATGAGATCACGGGTTCCCTCAGCAGTGGCTACATTACCTGCAATTACTTCGATTTCAGGGAATTTCTTTTTTACTCTCGATGTCATATCGATTACACGTTGCGAATGGCCATGAGCTGTATCAACAACAATTACATCAACGCCAGCGGCAACGAGTTCCTCAGCGCGTTCGATTGAATCAGGTGATGTTCCGATTGCTGCGCCCACTCTCAAGCGCCCATGCTCGTCCTTTGCCGAGTTGGGGTACTTCAGTTTTTTATTGATATCTTTAAAAGTGATCAGGCCATGAAGAATGAAATCTTTATCGACCACGAGCAGTTTTTCAATTTTATGCTTATGTAAAATATCCTTAGCAGCCTCCAAGGTAGTACCTACTGGAACTGTGATAAGGTTTTCTTTCGTCATCAATGATTCGATTGTCGCGGAGGTATTTGTTTCAAACCGAAGGTCACGGTTCGTAAGGATACCTTTTAATCTGCCGGATTCATCCGTCACCGGGACACCGGAGATTTTAAATTTTTCCATAAGATCTAGGGCTTCACGAATTTTCTGGTTTGGACGGACAGTGATAGGATTTACTATCATGCCGCTTTCGCTTCTTTTTACTTTGTCTACTTCGGAAGCTTGCTCTGTAATTGAGAGATTTTTATGAATGATACCTATACCACCCTGCTGTGCCAGCGCAATTGCGAGACGGCCTTCAGTGACCGTATCCATCGCAGCGCTGACTATAGGGATATTAAGTTTTATCCTTGGTGTAAGGATAGTTGATATATCAGTTTCATTAGGAACTATATCTGATTTGGCGGGTTTCAGTAGAACATCATCAAATGTTAATCCAATAGGTGGTAAATTATCACTCATTAACTCTCCTTTCCGAACGCTACATCACTTTATTTTTTTTCTTCTTTTTCACCAAGCTTTGTACCACAGTTTGCGCAAAACTTCGAGCCCTTGAAGTTTAAACTTCCACAAGAAGGGCATTGTTCAACCTGTAATTGCTGTTGCTGGTTGCCCATTCCCTGTTGGCCGCCCATTTGCTGATTCTGGAACATTTGCTGCATCATCATCTGTGGAAGCATAAATCCCATGCCGAATCCCATTCCGAGCCCTGCGCCGCCTGCTGCACCGTTTGCGCCGCCCGCACCGCCTTCCGCGACACCTTTACCGAGGTCACGAATAGCCTTGGCAGCCTGGAACTGTGCAAAAGCTCCGATATTGCCGACAGCCGCCATGCCTGCGCGTTCATCTATCATCTTCTGAACTTCATCAGGAGGCGTAATTGCTTCAATGAAGAAATCGACAAGATCAAGGCCATACTTATCAAAGTCCGCTTTCACTCGGGCTTTGAGGCCGGCAGAGATTTCATCATAATTCTGTGCAAGATCGAGGATAGTTTCCAGGTTTTCTCCGAGTACATCATTAAGGCGGTTAATGATGATGCCTCTTAGGAAATCGGCAATAGAATCTGTCATATAAAGCGATTGTGAACCGACAATCGTATTAATAAAGAGCTGTGCGTCGGTCACACGGATTGCGAAATTACCGAAAGAGCGCAGCCTTATCATTGCGAATTCTTTATCACGGAAGGGGACTGGTTCTTTTGTTCCCCATTTCAAATCCGTGAAAACCTTCATATTGAGGAAATATACATCTGCTTTAAACGGCGTTTCGAACCCGGTTGGCAAACTGAGGGCTTTCGTGATGATTGGGATATTAAGAGATGTCAATGTGTGTCTGCCCGGGCCGAACGTATCGAGTGATTTTCCATCACGGAAGAATACAGCGTTCTGGTTCTGCATAACTATTAATTGGGCGCCAACCTTGATATCCCTGTCGGCTGAAGGGAATCGGTATACCATCGTATTCCCTGTTTCATCAGCCCAATTGATTACTTCAATAAACTGAGACATAGCCTGCTCCTTATATAATCGTTAAGAACCTTCGGGCAGAGCTTTAGGCTCATCGAAGATTTGTTTGCGTTTCTGGATAATATCGTCTACAGCCTTGACCTTTTTGTCGAAATCCTTGACGGCAGCTTCATCCGCTTCTGATGCAACGAATGTATCCGCATCAACCATTAAACCTTTAATTGCATCGAGTATCTCGACATCATATCGGAATAGGGTATCCAGTTCTTCATCCCTCATCTTGATCTGGTCGAAAACTCCTGTGTATCCATAAGAGGCATGCCTGGTGGAATCAGCAATCTTGCGTAGTTTTGCCGTTATACGATCGATGTCATCCAGGAGTTTTAATTTTCCAGCATTGGTGAGATCGAGCTTGAGCTCATCGGTTTTATCTCTCACAGAATCTATCTGCGCTGCCATGTAATCTCTCAAGCGTTTGTCGGTATCGCGGCGGTGTTCGTGCTCACGATAGCTTTTAAGTCCCGGGATTGCATCTGCGACTTTCTCAAGCCAGTTTTTCTTGCTTTTTTGTAAGTCCATAAAGCCTACCTTCCATGACATTTTTTATATTTTTTTCCGCTACCGCAGGGGCAGGGATCATTTCTGCCGACTTTCTTACCCTGTCTGCGTTGCTGTTGCGGTTTTTCCTCTTTTCCGCCGCCGCCCATGGAGATGTTCTTCATCGCTTTTTCCTGCATTTCTTCTTCATCACGAAGCCGCAGTTCAGCGAAGAACAGGAATTTTAATGTTTCGACTCTAATCCTCTCCTGCATTTCCTCGAAGAGCCCAAAACTTTCCATCTTATACTCAACCAGTGGATCCTTCTGTGCATATGCTTTCATCCCGATCCATTCCCTGAGCTGATCGAGGGAATAGAGGTGATCCTTCCACTGCTGGTCTATTACCTGGAGTAAAATCTGGCGTTCGATATCACGTAATATTTCAGTAGAGAACTGTTTTTCTTTTTCCTCCCATCGGGTGATAGCGAGTTTGGTGATCTCTTCCCGCATTTCATCACGGTTCAGTTTATCGGGGTCCACACCTTTCTCAAGGAAGTCGATATTGAATTGATCTCGGAAAGCTGTTACGAAGGGTTCGATATTCCAATCGCGAGGATCTGCTTTCTCAGGCAGATAAATATCGACAAGTTCATCAACTGTATTAAGTATAAAGTCCTGGATATGATCCTTAGCATCCTCGCCGGTGAGCAGATCGTAACGTTGCTGATAAATAGCGGTACGCTGGGCGTTCATGACGTCATCATATTCAAGAAGACGTTTCCTTATGCCAAAGTTCTGCTGCTCGACCTGCTTCTGAGCTTTTTCGATTGCGCCGGAGAAACGCTTTGCTATGCCTGGCATTACGAGAGAATCAAACACAGGCTGGCCCGGTTCGAGACGGAGCCTGGTTATCAGCGGCGCCATACGGTCCATACCGAATACACGGATGAGGTCATCTTCAAGAGAAAGATAGAACTGTGATGATCCGGGGTCGCCCTGTCTTCCGGAACGGCCCCGGAGCTGGTTATCGATTCGACGGCTTTCATGCCTCTCGGTGCCGAGGACGTGGAGGCCGCCCAGTTCTGTAACACCTTCACCGAGAACGATATCAGTACCTCTACCTGCCATATTAGTGGAGATTGTAACGGATCCCGCCTGACCGGCATTAGCGACTATTTCAGCTTCACGGCTGTGGTGTTTAGCGTTTAACACTTCATGGGGAACACCCCTGGTTTTTAATATCTTGCTGAGCATCTCCGATTTCTCGATAGCAATTGTGCCCACGAGAACCGGCTGGCCTTTAATTGTTTTTCCGTTTATCTGGATTTCTTTTGAATTTAGTTCCTTTATCCTCCGCGCGACTGCTTCAAATTTATCACGCTCCGTCTGAAAAAGGAGATCAGGCATCTCGACTCTTCTCAACGGTTTATTTGTCGGGATTATGACTACTTCAAGCTTATAAATTTGTTCAAATTCTGCTGCCTCTGTATCCGCTGTACCGGTCATGCCGGCGAGTTTATCGTACATACGGAAGTAATTCTGGAAGGTGATTGTGGCAAGGGTCTGATTTTCCCGTTCGACCTTGAGATTTTCCTTCGCTTCCAATGCTTGGTGGAGGCCGTCACTGTAGCGCCTGCCTGGCATAAGACGTCCGGTGAACTCATCGACGATCAGGACTTCACCATCCTTGACTACATAATCTTTATCCCGTGTAAACATAGTATGCGCTTTGAGCGCCTGTGTCATATGATGGACTATATCCATATGCGCTGGATCGTAGATATTTTCCAATCCCATTAGCTTTTCTGCTGCCTGAATACCATCCTCGGTGAAAGCGGCATTGCGGTGCTTTTCGTCTATATCGTAATGTTCGCCTTTTTTGAGTTTCGGTATAATGCGGTTGCAGATGTAATATTTATCGGTCGATTCCTCGGCAGGGCCGGATATAATAAGCGGCGTCCTGGCTTCATCGATGAGTATCGAGTCGACCTCATCAACGATTGCGAAGTTATATTCCCGTTGTACCATATCTTCAGGGACGAGTTTCATGTTGTCCCGAAGGTAATCGAAACCGAACTCATTATTTGTGCCGTAGGTAACGTCGCATGAATATGACTCTTTCCGTTCTTCATCGGTCAAGCCATGAACGATTACGCCTACGGTCATCCCGAGAAACTGGTAAATCTGCCCCATCCACTCGGAGTCTCTTCGGGCGAGGTAATCATTAACGGTAACTACATGGACACCCTTACCTGTAAGGTGGTTGAGATAAACGGGCAGGGTAGCGACGAGGGTTTTACCCTCACCGGTTTTCATTTCCGAGATTTTTCCCTCATGGAGGACGATGCCGCCAACCAGTTGAACATCGAAATGACGCATCTTGAGCACTCTTTTTCCTGCTTCACGCACGACAGCGAATGCTTCAGGAAGGAGGTCGTCGAGAGTCTCGCCATTATTTAATCTTTGTTTAAATTCATCAGTTTTCGCTCTCAGTTCCTTATCGGAGAGGGCTTCCATCGAGGGTTCCAGAGAGTTAATTTTATCTATTATAGGCGCAAGCCTTTTGATATCTCTTTCGCTCTTCGTTCCAAAAACTTTAGTAAGTACCTGGTTTATCATTTCTTTCCTTATCCTATGAACTCATTATATTATAATTGTAATTAACATCCTATATATTTCCAGTCAATATCTCAGCTCCAAATTATCCTTATGTGATAGTCTCTATAGCTTTATATGTATAATATCGATATTTGTTATATCACCCATAAGAAATAAATTATGAGACAAATGAATATAGTCTGCCGGATAGTGCTAATGAACAGGAAAACAAGAAAATATAAACAGATATTTAGTCTATGATTCTTTCTTGGTTCTGTCGTCGAGGATTTTACGGATGTATTGCGCTATTTCTTTGGAAAATTTAACTGCTGATTTCGAACGCATATGTATTCCATCATAGAATGAATAGTTATCTCGATTGAAATCCATCCAGTAAGCGCCCACACCTTTGACTTTTCTGGCAATATAATCTTTTCGGAAGTCGCCAAGCATTGTCTCCAGATGATAAATCTTGGCATGGACAGGAGGGTGGTAGATGATAACGATAATTCCTTGATCGACCCATTTTTTAACGCGCCCGAGCAGTTGGTTAAACATTTTATAGCTGACCTTGCCCCTTTTGAATATAGTTTCGTACAAGGTTACAGTTCTATCGATCTCGGTTTCCTCACGTATACCTTCCAGCCATCCATCAGGGTGATAAACGCTGTATGTCCCCTTGTGGCTGAGGGTGAGCATGTTCATAATCTCGCTTTCTTCATATTCTCGGAAGAACTCGACAAGCTTATGATAAAGTTTATTTCTCATCATATCAGGGTGGTTGACGAGTTTCTTGAAGACAGACCTGAACCTGTTCCTGCGCGCCGATTCACGGGTAAGTGTTTTGGCTGTTACACCCAAAATGATAACCCTGGTCTTAGCATTTTTATCGATTACCCGTTCAACTGCATCCAGATAACGCCAGTCAAAAGCAATGCCGCTGAATGCATAATTACCTATCCGCAAACCCGGGATATATTCCTGCATAGCTGCCGGGCTGATGCCGCGGATTACAAGGGAATCACCGGCAGCAAGGATATCAAACTGGTTATTCCAGAGGATTTTATTCGCCCAGTAATTATCAAATGCCATTCCACCGCGAAGAGAGAACGGGCGGAAAAAGCCTACATACAATATAAGAGCAACTGAGAGAACTACAGTAATTATGAATCTATATTTAATCATTATCCCTTAATTCCGGTGACATAAAAGAGTATTCCAAAAAAGTGCGTTATGCTGCCGCCAAGTACGAAAAGGTGCCAAATCATATGTTGAAATTTCATTTTCTTCCATGCGTAAAATATCACTCCGAGTGTGTATAGGACACCGCCCAGGAAAAGCCAGATCAAGAAACCCTTGGGGACAGAATTTATTAACGGTTTGAACGCTATAACGATAAGCCATCCCATGGCGAGGTAAAAGAGAACTGGTAATATTTTAAACTTACCGATGAAAAATATTTCGTGCAGAATTCCAAGGACAGCAAGGCTCCATATCAGCCCGAAGAGCCACCAGCCCCATTTTCCCTGTATAGAGACCAGGAGAATCGGAGTATATGTTCCCGCAATGAGCAGGAAAATAGAGCTGTGATCAAAAATCCTAAATACCTTTTTGACCTTTGGCCAGGGGAAACTATGGTAGAGAGTGGAAAAGGTAAACAGGAGTATCATTGTAATACCGTAAATCGTCAGACTAACAATTCTCACGGCATCTCCAGATTCAGCGGCAAAAACGACCAGTAATGTTAGTGCGACAATACTGAATATAACTCCAATACCATGCGTAATACTGTTGGCTATCTCTTCGCCTGTGCTTTGTGTCCGTGACGGCAGGCGCGGATCTTTTACTATTTTTTCAGACTTTAATTTTTCAGTCATCACTTTTCTTTCCTTCGTCGGTGATTATATAGCTCAGGTAATGTATCGTCAATCTGGGTATAAGATGAACTCACGGTATACTTCAAGGATAATTGTTTTATTAGCAATCTAGTCTCTGCTTACACTCCTGGCTACAAAACGACTGCTGATTGTAATGACAAGCAGGATAAAAAGAATAAGCGCTACTGCCTGAGGCCAGAGTTCCCAGAAGCCAATTCCTTTGAGGAAAATTCCTCTGATGATAACCAGGAAATACCGCATTGGTATCAGGTATGTCAGGTACTGGAAAACAAGCGGCATCGAATTAATCGGGAAAATGAAACCAGAGAGCAGGATGTTCGGCATCAAGAAGAATATACTTCCCATATATGCCTGGCTCATATTGTTGCTGATTGATGAAATGAAAATACCGAGGCTCAGACCGGCTATAATAAAGATACCGGCGAAGAGATATAAAAGCAGAAGAGATCCCCTGACTGGTACCTGGAACCAGGTCACTCCCACGAAAGTAACCAGGGTGACATCAATATAGCCAATGAGAATGAACGGTATTACTTTTCCAATAATCAGTTCGAGCGAAGAGAGGGGAGTAATCTCAAGTTGTTCTATAGTCCCGGTCTCTTTTTCCCTTACTATGCTCATTGCTGTGACCGGTACAAGCATCAGCAGGAGTAGAAATCCAATTATCCCCGGAACAAAATAGATCGAGCTTTTTAATTCGGGATTGAACCATACCCTGTCTCGTATTTCTACAGGTTGCGAAGCACCGGTACTTGAGGCTAACCTCTCAAGTATTATCTTTTCAGATACATTCAGTATTATGTTACTTGCATAGTTGGCAGCGATCGAGGCTGTATTTGAGTTTATACCATTCAGGAGTAATTGAATAGATGCTGTTTTTCCACGTTTCAGGTTACTGGCATAATCTGTCGGGATAACCAGTACAGCGTCTATTTTTCCCTTATCCAGGTAATCATCGATATCTGAATATTTATATAACCTGTAGCGCAGGCTGAAATAACCGCTCTTTGTGAATTTTTCTACGAGGGTTCGCGATGCCTCGGAATTTGACTGATCGTATACCGCCAGGGGGATATCCTTTACATCAGTTGTGGCAACATAACCGAAGACCATTAACTGTATCAGTGGAGCAAGAAGAATTATTCGAAGCGCTTTTTTATCGCGGCGAATCTGAATAAATTCTTTTTTTACAACCTGTATTATTCTTTCTCTCATCAGTCTAAACTCTTTTTAAATTTTTTTGCGCTCAAAAGCAGAAGTAATATAGCAAGTAACGATAACATAACCAGATCAAGCCAGAATGTTGTGAGCCCCGTGCCTTTGAGATATATCGTCCTGACGATATTCATAAAATATCTCGCAGGGACAATCATTGAAAGCCATTGCAGAAAAATCGGCATATTACTAATGGGGAATACAAACCCGGAAAAAAATATCGAAGGCAGGAATGTCGCGACCATCGCCCCCAGTAGAGCGACTTGTTGGGTCTGCGCGATTGTCGATATGAGGATCCCGATTCCCAGCGTCGAAACAAGATAGATCAGGGAAATCAGCAGCAGTAATGGTATGCTTCCCTTGATAGGAACATTAAAGACGATCCATCCAACGAGTATGATAAGCAGCATATCCGCAAACGCTAGAATTGTATAAGGAGCGATTTTACCAATTATAAACTCCGATGATTTCACCGGGCTGGAAATAATATTCTCGAAACTGCCGAGTTCTTTTTCTTTTACGATGGATAAGGAGGTCAGAATTGCGCCCATCAACATCATAATGATTACGATGATACCCGGGATGATGAAATTATTGCTCCGGAGTTCCGGATTATATAAAACTCGGAGGGAGAGATTTAGAGGTGGGTATTGCAGGCCTTTCATTTTCATCATAGCTTTGATTTTTGATAGAATCAGCTTGGAGTTGTATTGTAATGTAATTGCCTTGATATAACCCTGGGAAATATTCGCTGTATTGCTGTCTACTCCGTCAAGAATAAACTGAACCGGATTAGTTCTTCCACGTTTCAGGTTGCTTGCGAAATCGGGTGGGATAATCATAGCGACTGCTACATCGCCCTGCAATAACATCTTTTTTGCCTCCGAAGGCGAGAGGTTATTATCTATACGCATGAAATAACCGGAGCTCAGGAATCCGGATATTAGATCACGGGATTGCACGGTATCTGATTGATCCGCAATAGCTACCCTGATGGAGTCTACATCAAAACGGATGCCATATGAAAAGATGACCATCATCATTAGAGGCAGCGCGAAGGTCAGTGCAAGCGTCCTTTTATCCCGGAATATCTGGTAGAATTCCTTTTTTATTATAGCTTTGATTACATTTTTACGCATTCTGACCCTTCATCATTTTTACAAAAACATCCTCCAGGGATGGTTGAATTCGTTTGATTGAGACACCGGTAATTTTAGATTTACTTAATATGTTTTTAATTGTAGTTGTTGCTGATTTTTCATCCTCAACTGTTAAATGAAGTGTATTGCCGAATGGCGCAATCTCGGTGATAAATTTTTCCTTCTCCAGGATTTTTAGAGCTTCGAGAAGCCGATTGGATTCGATCTCAAGGATAATCTCATCGCTGAGTTTATCTTTAATTTCTGATGTTGTCCCGATAGCAATTACTTCACCCCTGTTTATAAAAGCTAACCTGTCGCAATGTTCAGCTTCATCCATATAATGTGTAGTCACGAATACTGTAACCCCATTTGCTGCCAGACGTGTTATTAGGTTCCAAAAACGCCTTCTCGCATCAGGAGCGACACCGGAAGTGGGTTCATCCAGAAAGATGATATCTGGTTCATGAAGGATGGAGCAGGCGAGGGCAAGGCGTTGTTTCCAACCTAATGATATATCGGCGGTCAGCAGGTTTTTTATTTCATCAAGCTGGATGATTTCGGTAAGCTCATCTATTTTATTTTCAAGCCGTCCACCTGTGACTCCATAAACTCCACCAAAGAAACGTATGTTCTCAATTACTGTAAGATCGTTGTACAGGGAGAATTTTTGAGACATGTAACCGATTATTTTTTTGATATCTGTTCTATCCCCACGGATATCATACCCGGCGATTGTTCCGCTGCCTGAAGTAGGGGAGAGAAGGCCGCAAAGCATCTTGATTGTTGTAGTTTTGCCGGCCCCATTAGGGCCGAGGAATCCGAATATTTCTCCCTTTCTGACTTCTACCGAGATTTTATTAACCGCTGTGAATGAACCGAATGTCTTTGTAAGATCTTTTGTTCTTACGGCATATTCATTCATTTTGTCCGCCTCCTGAGGAAGTCATGTAAAGGAATACATCTTCCAATGAAGGGGGAACGGAATCTGTATCGATAATATTAATACTGCTGGATTTAAATTTTTTCCGGATTTCTCTGGTGTCCTCTGTTGGATTTTTGGTTATAAAATGAAGGCGGTTTCCGAAGAGATTATAACTGGGTAAATCCGTTATTTCCTCCAGTTTTCCCCTTGCCGTGATTGCATCTTCCACCTGTACCCTGAGAACAGAAAATTCAGCGTTCTTTTTAAGGTTATTAGGTGTGTCCTCTGTAATCATTTTTCCCTTATGGATAAGTCCTATTTTAGTGCAACGCTCAGCTTCATCGAGATATGGTGTGGAGACGAATATAGTCATTCCTTCTTTCCAGAGATCATATAAAATCATCCAAAGCTCACGGCGGGATACCGGATCAACGCCGGTAGTCGGTTCGTCGAGGAAAAGTATCTTCGGCGTATGGATGAGCGCGCATGAAAGGCCGAGTTTCTGCTTCATTCCACCCGACAGCGCGTCAGCTCTTCGATCCATGAATGGCCCAAGCCTGCTGAATTTAAGAAGACGGTTTATTCGTTCCTTCTTTTCATCTCCATAGATTTCGAAAAGGTCGGAATAAAAATCAAGGTTCTCTTTGACCGTCAGGTCGCCATAAAGAGAGAAACGTTGGCTCATATACCCTGTAAATCGTTTGATCGATTCAGGGTTTTTGAGAACATCATTTCCCAGGATTGTGACTTTTCCCTCGTCCGCTAACATTATGCCTACAAGGATACGGATAAGGGTTGTCTTTCCAGCTCCGTCAGGCCCGACGAGGCCATAAATCTCTCCCTCACCAGCGCTTAAGTTTATTCCGCGAAGGGCGGTTATATCACCAAATTTCTTTGTCAGTGATGATACTTCAACAGCATTCATAATGAAACTCACTCACCGGAAATATCAAATTCAACATCTACAGGCATACCAGGTTTAAATATAAAATCAGAATTATCAATAGCTACCTTTGCAGCGAACATGAGCTTTACACGTTCATCCTTTGTTTGGATATTTCTCGGAGTAAATTCAGCTTCGCTGGATAAGAAAGTCAGTGTACCTTCAAATGTTTTATCCGGATGAGAATCAGAATAAATTTTCGCTTTCCGTCCGAGTTTGATATTTCCAAGTATTTTCTCAGATATATAAATTTTAAGGTAACAATCTGCAGGGTTTATAACAGTTAATACTGGGGTTCCCGCACCGATTATCTCGCCTGGCTCGGCGGAACGGACTGTGACAATACCATTGATAGGGGAAAACGTCCTTGAATCTGTTTGAAGAAGCATTACTTCATCCATGGCACGTTTCGCTTCGTTAACGCGGAATTTGGCGGATTCGAGGACGTTCGACCTGGCCCCTGCTTTAATGAGTTTCAGGTTTTCCCAGGCTACATCCAGGTTTTTCTGTGAATTCTCCATCTGGAGTTCTGCTTTTTCGAGGAAATCTTTGGATGCAGCTTCATCATTAAATAGTTCTTTTGCTCTTTTAAGGTCACTGGCTGCTTTTTTCACAGCTGCTTCTGCAGCGGAAACTGATGCTTTTGCTGCTGCGATTTCTTCTTTCCTGGCGCCGGCTTCAAGGTCCTTAAACTGTTGTTCAGCAATATTTAATGCGGCTTCAGCACGTTGTACCTGAATTTTCAGTTGACGATCGTCCATCTGTAATAGAAGCTGGCCTTTTTTCACATAGTCGCCTTCTTCAGCGAGTATTGCATCTATCCGCCCGGCGATTTTTGGGCTGATATCAATTTCTCGAGCCTCGACGGTTCCGGAAACAATATATGTCTCATCATTACCATTACTAAAGATTGTGAAGTAAAGAACCAGGGCAATGATAATGATAAAGATGGGGAAAAGGATTTTCTTATTTGGTTTAGGCATAATGCTTAGTTCTCCTTTTTTAAAAGATAATTAGTTACTATTGCATGAAGTTCGTTGATAGCGCCTGTAAGGTCGACATCACCACCAAGTGCAAGTTTACGGAAAACAATCATCTGGATAGATCCGATAATGAAGAATGGAAAGTTCTCAATAGAAATATCTTTTTTAATCTCGTCTCTATGCGATTCCAGGATAGAAGTAACTATCGAGAAATATTTTGGAAATAATATTCTGAAAATAGAGTGGGGCCCTATGCCTTTTTCTATTGGGACGAATAATAAAAGAAAAATCTTGGAAGTTTTCCCAAAAAATTTTATATGGAAATCAAAAAGATGATAGAGGATATCATTTAGATTATCGAAAGGTTCCAGGTAATCGTTCAAGTTTTTATAGTAATTATCAAATACATACTGGAATAATTGTACAAGCAGTGTCTTTTTATCTTTAAAATAATTATACAGGGTGCCTTCAGAGACTCCGGCTGCTGCTGAAATATTAGCGGTCGTGAAACCGTCAAAATCTTCTCTTTTTGTCATCTCAAATGCAGCTTCGAGAATCTGTTCTTTCATTCCTTCATCTTTTTTTCTTGCTGCCAACTCATACTCCTTTGATAAATGAGTGAGTACTCACTCATAATATAAAATCTTTTTTTATTCTGTCAAGTAATTGGCTTGAAAATATTCAGTATTCTTAATTAATTCTTGAAAATCCACGGCAAAATATTAGACTGATCTGACAATTTTGGTTGGTTTGGTCAAAATAATATCTACTAGGAGGTTTTAATGGCTGACAAAGAATTTAAGCCTTATGTACCAGCAAAAACTGACATGAAGGAATTAACCCTTCGTGCGGTTTTCTTCGGCGCAATATTTTCAGTAATTCTCGGCGCTGCCAATGCGTACATTGGTCTGAAAGTTGGTCTCACAGTTGCCGCGACATTCCCAGCTGCTGTTATGGCAATGGCAATTTTAAAGCCCATGAAGGGATCTGTTCTTGAAGAAAACATCTTCAGAACCACTGCGGCTGTTGGTGAAGCGCTTGTTGCAGGCGCTATTTTTACATTGCCTGCATTTATACTTTCAGGTGTCTGGACTGAGTTCAAATACGTTGAAAGTACTGTGCTTATGCTGCTCGGCGGTATCCTCGGTGTTCTTTTCGTTATCTTCCTCAGAAGGGCTTTGATTGAAGATAAAAGCTTGGGATTCCCGGAATCAGTTGCCTGCGCGGAAATTGTGAAAGCCGGACAGTCCGGTAAAAGCGGCGCTGGGATCGTCTTTGGGGCTATCGGTATTTCAGCTCTTATTGAATTTCTTAAAAATTCAAAAGCTTTCCAAATACTTGATGAAACCGTTGATAAATTCTACAGATTATTTGAGGGTTCAAAGATTAACTTTGCTGACCCAAATACAGGAAAAGAACTTGTCTCTACTGGTGGTTTAAGTGGTGGAATAATGCTTCGTTCACCGGCGGCATCGCCAGCGATGATGGGTGTTGGATACATTATCGGTATTCGCCTTTCAGCTGTTGTTTTTGCTGGTGGCGTTTTTGCATGGTTATTCCTAGTACCGTTACTTAATTATGTTTTCGGCAACCAGGTTATTGAACTTTTACAATCTATAAGCCATGCGAAGGCTCTAGACGGTAGTTTCCAGTCAGTGTTGCTATGGAACTCAATAGTTAGACCGATGGCTGTTGGCGCTATGCTTATTGGCGCTATCTATACTCTTTATTCAATGAGGAAATCTCTCCTGACTGGTATCGCAAGAGTTGTCCAGGATATCAGGTCTGCTAAAGCCGGAACAAAAGAGAAAGCCAGTAGACTCGATGAGGATCTTCCTTACAACCTGGTTGTAATGGGTATCATCGCCCTGGTTATTCCTATCGCGGTTGTGTACTATACATTCTGTAAAAGCGTTATAGGCGCCATCGTTGCCGCTTTGGTTATGACGATCGCCGGTTTCCTGTTTGCCGCTGTTGCAGGCTTCCTGGTCGGTACAATCGGAAGTTCAAACAACCCGATTTCCGGTCTCACACTTACAACATTGATTCTAGCTGCACTTATGATGGTTATCCTTGGCGTAACCGGTCAGGCTGGTATTGCCGCGGTACTTGGTGTGGCTACGGTTGTTTGCTGTTCATCCGGTGTTGCTGGTGATATTACACAGGACTTAAAAGTCGGTCACATACTCGGCGGTACTCCAAAGAAAATGGAAATCGCTGTTATAATCGGTGTTATCGCTGCTGCACTGTTTATGGTATTCCCTTTGCAGGCTCTTCATAACCAGTCTGGCATTGGTAGTGAAGCATTACCTGCTCCTCAGGCTGGTCTCATGTCGATGCTGTCACAGGGTATAGTAGGCGGCGAAATGGCATGGCCACTTCTCATTGCGGGTATCGGTTTTACAATTGGTCTTATTCTTATAAAATCTCCATCTCCGATGCTTATAGCGGTTGGTATGTACCTGCCATTGCAGGCAACATTCGCGATCTTTGTGGGTGGAGTTATTAAATGGTGGATCGACAGAATTAAAGCTAAGAAGAAACTATCCCAAAAACAGAGTGAAGCTGTTGAAAACAAGGGTATCTTACTTGCTTCAGGCTTTATAGCCGGTGAAGCGATCATGGGTATTCTGATTGCATTCGCCGTTATAGCTATGAACCTCGATAAGTCAGAGAACCTTTTCGGTCTTGATTTAAGCGGTGGAACATTGTTAGGCGGATGGGGCGGACTTATTATATTTGCCCTGATTGCATTCCTGCTAATCAAGTTACCTTTGGGCGATGCTAAGAAAACAAAGTAAAAAAGAAGAAGTACCAAACCTCCTGGAGCTGACTCCGGAGAGACTGGTAGATTATAAAAAAAGGGATGACGGGATCATTGATCTCGTCATCCCTAAGTTTAGACATAAATTGCTCAAAGATTTCTTTATGAAACGGCTGCAAAAACCTACCTGGAAAGTAGAACTTGACGAGATAGGTACATTCGTCTGGGAAAACATCGACGGTAAAACAAATGTCGAGAAAATAGGTAAGAAGATGGCAGCACATTTCGGAGAAAACGTCGAACCTGTATATGAAAGGCTTAACCAGTTCTTATATATGCTAAGAAGCCATAAATTTATCCAGTTCAAGGAATGGACTGGTAAAGCGGGTTAAGGCGGGATTTGAATAATAAGTAATTCTATACTGTCTCATATCTTATATGAGGCAGTTTTTTTATCTCCAATACTCTTTTAAAATATGTAATCAAGATATAACATAATAGATGAATTATAATTATTATAGGAGAATCAAAAATGTGTATGGATGATATACCACATGATTTATTTCATGCCGCTGAAACAGCGCTCCGGGATTGCCTGAAGTTAAAAAAAGAGGAAACTCTTCTTATAGTCACCGATTCGGAAAAGGAAATGATAGGCCAGGCTCTATGGTACGCAGCGCAGGAAATGTGCAAAGAACCAATGTTGATGCTTATGAATCCAAGGCAGAGTAACGGCGAGAATCTTCCTGTTGTAATTGAGGAAGCGATGAAGAAAGCCGATGCGGTTATTATTCCGACCGCTAAATCAGCGACTCATACAGACTCAAGGATTAATGCATGCAAAGCCGGCGCAAGGGTAGCCACTATGCCGGGGATCACCCAGGGAATCATGGAGAGATGTTTCCACGGAGTGGATTATGCAAAGATTGCAAGCAGAACTGATGCGCTTACCAGGCTGCTTGATGAAACCGATGAAGTCCATTGCACAGCTCCAGGCGGTACCGATATAAAATTCTCAATCAAGGATATTAACGGGATATCCAGCCGTGGTATCGTTGAGAAAAGCGGTAGCTTCGGTAACCTGCCTTCTGGGGAGGCATACCTTATGCCGATGGAAGGAAATGCTGAAGGGATCATTGTAGTTGATGGCTCAATGGCTGGAATCGGGATGTTGGATGAAGGGGAGACGATAACACTGAAGATCGAAAAGGGATTTGCTACTGAGATCACCGGCGCAAAAGCTGCTGAAAGATTGAATGAAATGGTAGACAAATTCGGCAAGGAAGCACGAAACCTTGCGGAATTCGGCATCGGCACCAACGATGGCGCCAAACTGAGCGGTGATATCCTCGAAGATGAGAAGGTAATGGGGACTGTTCATTTCGCCGTCGGTAATAATAAATCGATGGGCGGTACTGTTAATGTACAGCTACACCTCGACGGAATGGTGATGAATCCCACGTTTACCTTTGACGGAAAAGAGATTATGAAAGACGGGAAATTTGTTATCGATCTCGATTGATGATTTTTTCGTATGGAATTATTGTAAGGAAAAACAGTATCAATATTATGTGCTTTTTATTTAAAAA
>JAFGBY010000144.1 GCA_016932915.1 Acidobacteriota bacterium
AAAGGCACCGGCAGGGCAAGATCAGGTTCTATACGTACTCCGATATGGAGAGGCGGTGGAACCGTATTTGGTCCCAAACCCAGAAGCTACGATTATCATCTTCCTAAGAAGATGCGCTACGGGGCTTTAAGATCAGTATTATCCAAAAGGCTGCAGGAAAACAGGGTTCGTATAATTGAGAATCTTGATATGGAACAGCCGAAGACTAAAGAAATAGTCTTGATGGTAAAGAAATTTGATGTTGAAGGTAAATTCATCGTGATTGATGATATAAACAATGAGAACCTGACCAAATCTGTAAGGAATATCGAAAACGCGAAGATGGCTGGTGGTTACGGTATTAATGTTTATGACCTGCTGAAATATCAAAACCTCTTTCTTACTCGCAGAGGTGTTGGACAGATAGAAGAGGTACTGGGCAAATGAAAAGAAACCATGAAATAATAATTGAACCTTTGATTACTGAGAAGAGCACAATTCTCAAAGAGGAATCACGGGTATATTGCTTCAAAGTTGCCAAGGATGCTACGAAAGTTGATGTGAAAACAGCGGTTGAGCACATTTTCAAAGTTCAAGTGAGTGATGTAAGAATTGCTAATTACAAAGGCAAATTCAAAAGACTCGGCAGAAACATTGGCAAAAGAGCTGATTGGAAAAAAGCATGGGTAAAATTATCGCCCGCTTCTAAGACGATTGAATATTTTGAAGGAACTTAATACTCAGTGAAAAGAGGTTAAAATGCCGATAAAAAGTTATAAACCAACTTCACCAGGTAGACGATTTCAGACAGTTTTAACCGATGAATTCCGGAAATCTGAAGGTCCATACAAGCCGCTGACAGAACCGAAAAAGAAAACCGGCGGCAGGAATAACTTGGGAAGAGTCACAATCCGTCATCGTGGCGGAGGGCATAAACAGCGTTATAGAGTGATTGATTTTAAGAGAAATAAATATTCGGTACCTGCAAAGGTAGAAAGAATTGAATATGATCCGAACAGATCATCACTGATTGCTCTCCTCAATTACGCTGATGGAGAAAAAAGATATATATTATCACCTCTCGGCCTTAAAGTTGGCAATACTGTTATGAGCGGTGAGAATGCGGAAATTTCAGTTGGGAACAGCATGCCTCTGAAAGCTATCCCTGTTGGTACTATCATTCATAACATTGAATTGAAAGTCGGCAAGGGTGGTCAGATGGCAAGAAGCGCCGGCGCTTCCGCACAGCTTGTTGCAAAGGATGAGAGATATGCGCAGATACGCCTCCCGTCCAACGAGGTGAGAAAAGTATTACTGGAGTGTTCGGCAACAATTGGCCAGGTAGGTAATGTTGAATTTGAAAATGTTTCTATTGGTAAAGCCGGACGTAAACGCTGGATGGGCCGTAGGCCGACAGTTCGTGGTGTTGCGATGAACCCTGTCGATCACCCGCATGGTGGTGGTGAAGGCAGAACCTCAGGTGGTAGGCATCCGTCGACTCCTTGGGGAAAACCGACAAAAGGTTATCGTACCCGTTCGAACAAGAGAACTCAGCAATATATTGTAAGACGTCGGAAGTAGAGGAGTAGCAATGCCAAGATCAGTTAAAAAAGGTCCGTTTATTGATGACTTTCTTGCCAAGAAAGTAGAGAAGATGAACAATGAAGGCCAGAAAAAAGTTATAAAGACTTACTCAAGAAGATCTACTGTTATTCCTGAAATGATAGGTCATACAATAGCGGTCCATAACGGAAAAAAATTCATTCCGGTATTTTTATCCGAGAATATGGTTGGACATAAGTTGGGAGAATTTGCTCCAACTCGTACGTTCTATCAGCATTCAGGTGACAGGAAGAAGTAAGGAAGGTAGGGCAAAATTATGGCAATGAAAGCGACTGCACGGTTCATCCGGATGTCTCCTACCAAGGGGCGTGGATTAATGAATCAGATTCAGGGTAAACCTGTTGAAGATGCATTTTCCATACTGAAACTTAGTAAGAAAAAAGCCTCATTACCAATCAGAAAGGTCTTATCTACGGCAGTTTCAAATGCCCAGAATGACCCAGCGATCCGTGAGATGAAAGATCGCGTTGATACATCTGATTTTTTTGTTAAGGCTGCATATATAGATGGTGGTCCGATACTGCACAGAATTCAGCACAGAGCAATGGGCAGGATTTATCGTATTCGCAGAAGGACCTCTCATATTACGGTCGAATTAGGCTTAAAGAACCAAAAAGTTTAGTCGGAGGTATATTTTGGGACAGAAGGTACACCCATACGGTTTCAGGCTCGGCTTTAACAAAACCTGGCATTCACGCTGGTTTGCTGTACAGGGCTACGGCGATATGTTGATGCAGGATCTCAAGTTAAGAGACCAGCTCAAACAGCGTTTTTTCCATGCTGGCGTTTCTAATATCTCAACTGAGAGAGCCGCCAACAAACTGCGTGTCAGGATAATGGCCTCGAAGCCAGGAATAATTATCGGCCGTAAGGGGTCGGAAGTTGATAAGCTTAAAAAAGAGCTGGAAGTCCAATCCGGGAAAGAAGTTTACATCGATATACAGGAAATCAACAAGCCGGAAATTGATGCACAGCTCGTTGCTGAATCTGTAGCGGTTCAGCTTGAAAGACGTATCGCTTTTAGAAGAGCGATGAGGAAAGCGGTTGATTCTTCTCTTCGTTTCGGAGCAGAAGGAATCAAAATCCGTTGCGCCGGAAGATTGAATGGTGCTGAAATTGCGAGAGCGGAATGGTATCTTTTTGGCAAACTTCCTCTGCACACCCTTAAAGCGGATATTGATTACGGCTTTGCGGAAGCAATGACCACTTATGGGGTTATTGGCGTAAAAGTTTGGATTAATAAAGGCGAAAAGGAAAAAGCCAGAGGGATGAGCAACCAGTCCCGTTAACGTCTGGACTTAGATGAATAGGAGAACAGGCCATGTTAATGCCGAAGAAAGTTAAATATAGAAAGCAACAGAAAGGCAGAAACCGCGGAAAAGCGAAACGGGGTTACCAGGTTAATTTCGGCTCATACGGGATGAAAGCTCTGGAAGCAGGGCGGTTGACAAGCAGACAGATCGAATCACTGCGTGTTGCCGTAATGAGAAGCCTTAGAAGAACCGGTAAGTTCTGGTTACGTGTATTTCCGGATAAACCCGTTACTAAAAAACCTGCGGAAACAAGAATGGGAAAAGGTAAAGGCGCACCTGAATACTGGGTAGCTGTTATAAGACCCGGGAAAATCATCTGCGAACTTGACGGTGTTTCCGAAGAACTGGCACAGAGAGCGTTCTGGCTTGCTGGCAGAAAATTGCCCATCAAAACGAAGTTTGTCAGACGTTTCGATTTAGGAGAATAGGCGATGTTGAAAGTGAAGAAAATTAGAGAAAAAAGCGACGAAGAATTACTGCAGTTCGAGCACGATCTGACAGAAGACTTCTTCAAGCTTCGTTTCCAGCACGCGACAGGACAGATGGAAAATCCTACAAAACTGCGCCAGATAAGACAAGATATCGCCCGTGTGAAAACTGTTATTCGTGAGAGACAGATTGGAATAGACCTCAGCCGTAAGACCGTTTCTGAGGCGGATAAGGGGAATAAATAATGAGCGATACAAACGAGAATACTGTACAAAGCAACAGGAACAGAAAAATCGGTGTGGTTGTAAGCAAGAGCGGAGATAAATCTGTTGTTGTTAAAGTAGATAGAATTATGCGTCATACAAAGTTTCATAGAGTTGTGAGACATACGAAGAAGTATATGGTTCATGATGAAGGAAACGTTTGCAAAGTCGGTGATAAGATCGAGATTATCGAAAGCAGACCGATCAGCAAGAGTAAAAGATGGCGTTTGGTTAGAGTGGTTGAAGCGAGCAAGTGAAGCGGAGGATTGAGTTATGATTCAGATGCAAACAATGCTTCAGGTGGCAGATAATTCAGGCGCGAAAAAAATTGCTTGTATAGCTCCGCTTGGAGGCAGCGTCAGCAAGTACGCTACCGTTGGCGATATTATTATCGCATCTGTCAAAGAAGCTACGCCGGAAGGCAAAGTGAAAAAAGGACAGGTTGTAAAAGCTGTAGTTGTGCGTACACGCAAAGCCGTTAAAAGGAAAGACGGTACTTATATTCGTTTCGACCAGAACGCCGCGGTTGTCGTTGATGACCAGGGCGAGCCGATCGGAACACGTGTTTTCGGTCCGGTATGTAGAGAACTCAGAGATAAGAAATTTATGAAAATCGTATCTCTGGCTCCGGAGGTGTTGTAATGAAAGTTAATGATTCAGTAAAAAGAAGTTCCAAAATCAGGAAAGACGACACAATCAAAGTTACAGCAGGCCGTGACCGTGGTAAAACCGGAAAGGTATTAAAAGTTTTTCCAGCCAAGGGTACAGCTATAGTCGAGAATATTAACTTTGTTAAACGTGCGACCAGAGCCAATCCCAACAGGAATATCAAGGGCGGAATAATTGAAAAGGAAGCGGAGATTAATTTATCAAAGCTGATGCTGGTATGCCCTGAATGTGGGAAAACAACGAGAGTTGGCAGGCAGAGACTTGAGGACGGTAAAAAAATCCGTATCTGCAGAAAATGTAACGGCATGATCGACAAGTAGCCCTTTGAAGAGGTAGTAGCTAATGGCAAAGGAAAAAGAAAGATATATAAGCAGGTATAAAGAGAAATACGAAAACGAAGTTCTGCCTGCACTAGTAAAGAAGTTCAATTATCCTAATAGAATGGCTGCGCCCCGGTTTAAGAAGATTACTCTTAATATCGGAGTTGGCCAGGCTATTCAGGATATTAAAATGCTCGATCAGGCAATTGCTGAACTTACCGTCATTGCCGGGCAGAAACCGGTAATGAAAAGAGCGATGAAATCAGTCGCTGCTTTTAAGGTTCGTACGGGAATGCCGATTGCGACAATGGTAACATTGCGCGGATCGATGATGTATGATTTTTGGGATCGTCTTGTTAACATCGCGCTTCCCCGCGTTAGAGACTTCCGTGGTATTACCAGGAAATCATTCGACGGCAGGGGTAACTTTACTCTTGGTATTAAAGAGCACTTGATTTTCCCTGAGATCGATTATAGCAAGGTTGAAGTGGTTAAAGGTATGAATGTAACCTTCACTACAACAGCTAGAACCGATGAAGAGGGAATGGCGCTGATGGAACTGATGGATTTTCCTTTTAGAAAAAATTAAACCTGATAGAGGTGTGTTGTGGCGAAGAAATCGCTGATAGCTAAGCAAAAGAAAAGACAAAAATTTAAAGTACGGGAATACAATCGTTGTGAAATTTGTGGACGCCCCAGGGGTTATTACCGGAAATTTAAGATGTGTCGTCTTTGTTTCCGTAAGTTAGCTTCAAGGGGAGATATTCCTGGAGTTATTAAGGCTAGTTGGTAAAGGTGGAACTACAATGACAATGACTGACCCGATTTCTGATTTTTTAACCAGAGTAAGAAATGCCTTGAACGCGCATCACGAAGTTACTGATATACCTTCTTCTAAGCTGAAAGTTGAACTGGCCCGTATTCTCAAAGAAGAGGGATATATTGATAATTTTAAAGTTATCGTAGATGACGACAATAAACAGGGTACTTTAAGAGTTTATCTTAAATACGGCCCTGAGGATGAAAATGTTATCAACGGACTCAAACGCGTTAGCAAACCCGGTAGAAGAGTATATGTAAGCGGGAAAGAAATCCCCAAAGTTAGAGGTGGATATGGCGTGAATGTCGTTTCTACTTCCCATGGGCTCTTAACGGGTAAAGAAGCCCGCCATATGAATGTTGGCGGTGAAATACTCTGCGAGATTTGGTAAGGGAGATAACATGTCACGTTTAGCAAAGAAACCGGTTGCGTTACCCGCAAAAGTCGAGGTAACCATTTCGACTAATGTTGTTGAAGCTAAAGGTCCCAGAGGAGTAATGTCTTCCCCGATACCAGAGCATATAACTGTACGTAGAGAAGAAGGTAATTTGTTTGTAGACAGGAACAATGATTCTCCTGTAGCAAGAGCAAACCAGGGTCTTGCGTACAGTCTGCTTCGTAATGCCGTGATCGGTGTTACCGAGGGCTTTAAAAAAGAACTGGATATTGTTGGTATTGGTTACAAAGCTGTATTAGCCGGTAAAACGGTTACTTTTTCATTGGGATATTCACATGATATAAATTATCCGATTCCCGAAGGAATACAGATTGAAGTTCCTCAGCAGAATAAAATTATTGTTTCCGGTAATGATAAACAGCAGGTTGGACAGGTTGCGGCTGAACTCCGCGCTTTGAGAAAACCTGAAGTTTATAAGGGAAAAGGCGTTAAATATACTAACGAGATTATCCGCAAAAAAGCCGGTAAGTCCAAAATGTAAGACAGGATGAGCGAGGAAAGAAATGGCTAGGCAGATAGATTACAGAAAAAGAATTCATTACAGAATTCGTAAGAAAGTTAGCGGTACAGCTGAGTGTCCAAGGGTTGCCGTATTCCGCTCCCTGAAGCATATATATTTACAGGCAATCGATGATACCGTCGGAAAAACCATTGTCTCTGTATCTACAGTAGGTAAAGAGATGAAGGGTAAAATAGAAGGCAAACGGAAATCCGACCTTGCGGGAGTTTTAGGTGAAACTCTTGGCAATAAACTGAAAGACAAAAAGATTGAAACTATAGTTTTTGATCGTGGCGGATTCCGGTATCAGGGAAGAGTGAAAGCGGCTGCGGACGGTTTAAGAACCGCAGGTATAAAGTTTTAATGGAGGATTGATTCTGTGCTGACAGAAAGAAAACTAGAAGATTCAGGATTACTGGACAGAGTTATCAGTATTAACCGTGTTACAAAAGTTGTAAAGGGCGGTAAGAACCTCCGTTTCAGTGCATTAGTAGTTGTTGGTGATGGTAATGGCCGCGTCGGGTTTGCATCAGGCAAAGCACGCGAGGTGCCCCTGGCAATAAAAAAGGGATTGGATAAAGCTCAGAAAAATATGATCCGTATTCCTATGGACGGCACGACTATTCCGCACCAGATTACCGGCAGATATGGAGCTGGAAAGGTTTTACTGAAACCGGCTGGTCCGGGTACTGGAGTTATTGCAGGTGGTGCAGTAAGAGCTATTTTAGAGGTTGCAGGCGTTAAAGATATATTGACAAAATGTATCGGGACAAGAAACCCGCACAACATGGTGAGGGCTACTTTCCAGGGTCTGAACACACTGTTCAATAAAAAAGAGATAGCTTCACTGCGCGGTAAAACAGTTGAAGAGCTTGATATCTTATGATACTTTACCCTTTTGTTTTTATTTGAGGAGACTGATCATGAGCGCGACAGCTAAAAAGAATACAATTAAAATACAGCAATATAAAAGCTCTATCGGATATAAAAAGAATCAGAGAGAGATATTACGTGGACTTGGAATCAGAAGAATGAATCAGGTTGTTGAACGCGAAAATACACCGGCAGTTATGGGAATGATAAATAAGATACCACATCTGGTTCGAATTGTAGAAGAGGAAGAAAAATAATGGAGCTGAACGAATTAAGACCACCAGTTGGCTCTACTAAAGACAGGAAAAGAGTAGGGCGTGGCCAGGGTTGTCATGGTAAGACATCTGGCCGGGGTCATAAAGGACAGAGATCACGTGCTGGTTTTTCAATTAAAACCGGTTTTGAAGGCGGTCAGATGCCTCTCAACAGGCGTGTGCCTAAAAGAGGATTTGTAAATATCTTCGCCCGGAAACCAGCAGCGGTAAACCTTTTGACCTTAGAGAAGTTTTCCAAAGTTAGTGAATTTACACCTGAAGTATTTATTGAGCTTGGAATTGTTAAAAAGTCCAATAACGGAATCAAATTGCTTGGTAAAGGCGAGATTTCCAGGGCCATTACAGTTAAAGTTCACAAAATCAGTAAATCTGCCCAGGAAAAGATTGAAAAAGCGGGCGGTAAAATTGAGGTGATAAGCTGATGTTGGATAGTTTTAGAAATATCTTTGCAATACCTGATCTACGCAAGAGAGTATTATTTACATTCTTGCTCTTGGGTGTTTACAGGATCGGTGCACATATCCCAACCCCCGGTATAAACGGTACTGCTGTTGCTCAGTTCTTTGCTGAGAATGCAGGAACTGTTTTCGGATTCGTAGATATGTTCTCCGGTGGTGCATTTTCACAGATGACCATATTTTCTCTCGGTATTATGCCTTACATCAGCGCATCTATCATCTTGCAGCTTTTGACGGTTGTTTGGCCGTATCTAAAAAGACTTCAGGAAGAGGGCGAGCTTGGCCGGAAGAAAATCACCCAGTACACAAGGTACGGTACGATCGTTCTCAGTATTATCCAGGCATCAGCAATTGCGCTGTATCTGGAAAAGATGCCTGCACAGGGAGGTATGCCGATAGTAACCATCAAAGGGTGGGGATTCCGCTTACTTGCGGTCCTTACTATGACGACCGGTACGGCATTTATCATGTGGCTTGGAGAACAGATATCAGATCGTGGTATTGGTAATGGTATTTCTCTGATTATCTTTGCTGGTATTATCGTCAGGATTCCGGCTGGTTTACAGGATATGATAACCTCAATACTAGAAGGCAGAATCAGTGTTATTATTGTCGTCCTGGTACTGATCGTTATGGTTCTGGTAATCGCCGCAATTGTATATGTCGAACGAGCGCAAAGAAGAATACCTATTTCATATGCAAAGCGCGTTGTTGGCCGCAAACTGATGGGTGGCCAGGGTTCTCACCTTCCATTAAAGGTTAATACCGGAGGTGTTATCCCTGTTATCTTCGCATCATCTGTTTTGATGATACCGAGTACCATCGGGCAGGCATTTTCGAATACACCATGGGTCGCGAATCTAATGCGTGCTTTTAATTACGGCGAACCTATGTATAACCTTTTATACTTCGCCTTAATCGTGTTCTTCTGCTATTTTTATACCGCTATCATCTTCAACCCTGTAGATGTTGCGGAAAATATGAGGAAAAACGGATCATTTATCCCTGGTATCCGCCCTGGCAAGAATACAAGTGATTATATTGACAGGATTCTGTCAAGATTGACATTTGCTGGCGCTATTTATCTTGCTATAGTGGCTTTAATACCTCAGTTCTTTATCAGTGGTTTTAAAGTATCCACTATCCCGGGAATCGGTGCCTGGTTGGATGATATTTTACCGTTCTTTGTAACACATGGTATGGGATTTAACTTTTATTTCGGCGGAACTTCATTGCTGATTGTTGTTGGTGTTGCGATGGATACCGTACAACAGATTGAATCCCAACTTATTATGCGTCACTATGAAGGTCTGGTTAAAGGAGCTAGAATCAAAGGCAGGAGGTAGATTGTCTTGATTATTGTGTTTCTAGGGCCTCCGGGAGCCGGAAAAGGTACGCAAGCAAAGCTTCTTGCGGAGAAATTGGAAATCGCACAAATATCTACCGGCGATATCTTGCGTGAGGCGGTGCGGAATAAAACTCCGCTCGGTCTTAAGGCGCAGGAAAAAATGAACTCCGGCGAACTGGTTAGTGACGATATAGTGATTGGAATTATAAAAGACAGGATTAATGCCCGTGATTGCGGAAATGGGATGATATTTGATGGATTCCCACGGACAATTGAACAGGCAGATGCTCTTTCTCAATTATTGGAAAACAAAGGGAAGAAAATCGATCTCGTAGTAAATCTTGATCTTGATGATCAGGTTATTATAGAGCGGCTTACTTCCCGGAGAAGTTGCCCCACATGCGGAGCGGTTTATAACCTTGTTTTAAAACCGCCCAAGCAGGAAGGGAAATGCGATAACGGTTGCAGCACACCGCTTTACAGGCGGGACGATGATTCCGAAAAGGTTATCAGCGAACGGTTAAGAGTATATAGAGCTGAATCTTATCCGTTAATTGAATTTTATGACGGAAAACATCTTTTAAAGACGGTATCAGCAGACGGCAGTATCGAAGATGTCTTTGCTAAAATAAGATGTCTGATAGGAAGCGAGTTATGATTTACGTTAAATCTCCGGATGAGATTAAAAAGATGAAGAGATCTAACGAAATCGTTGCTGAAATCCTCTTAGAAATGGAAAAAGCTGTTAGGCCAGGCGTTTCTACAGCGGAGTTAGACCGAATAGCTGAAGAGATAATTCGGAAACGTGGCGCGAAACCTGCATTTCTTGGATACCGCGGGTACCCGGCGACGCTCTGTACTTCAGTTAATGAGCAGATTGTCCATGGGATACCTTCTGAGGATGTAATTCTTGAAGAAGGTGATATAGTAGGTATTGATGTGGGAACAGAACTTGAAGGATGGTTCGGTGATGCCGCCAGGACTTATCCTGTCGGGACAATTTCCGATGAGGATAAAAAGTTGCTGGAAATTACCGAACGGTCTTTAAATAAAGCGATTGATAAGATGGTGGCTGGAAACAGGGTTTCGGATATCGGCCACACAGTTCAGACGATCGCAGAGTCGAATGGTTTTTCAGTTGTTCGTGATTATACCGGTCATGGAATTGGCCGGCAAATGCACGAAGCGCCACAGGTGCTCAATTACGGTAAACCTGGGCATGGGCCGAAGTTACAGCCGGGGATAGTCCTCGCGATTGAACCGATGGTTAATGCAGGCGGCTGTGAAACTGAAGTGTTAGAGGATGATTGGACGGTGGTGACAGCTGATGGTAAGAATTCAGCTCACTTTGAGCATACCATCGCGGTTACCGATAACGGTCCATTAATTTTAAGTAAGTTATAAAGGTGAGGTTATGTCGAAAGAAGATACGATTGAAGTGACTGCGACGGTTATTGAGACCTTGCCTAATGCGATGTTTCGTGTGGAATTGGAGAATCAGCATAAGATATTGGCACATGTTTCAGGAAAGATGCGGAAAAACTGGATTCGTATATTACCTGGAGATAAGGTCAAAGTTGAGCTCACTCCATACGATTTAAACCGCGGAAGAATTGTATACAGATACAAGTAATGATAGCGACATGAAGTTCATGAGAGGATAATGATGAAAGTCAGACCATCTGTAAAAAGAATTTGCCCTAAGTGCAAGGTAATTCGTCGTAAGGGCGTTATCAGAGTGATCTGTGAAAACCCTAAACACAAGCAGAGACAAGGTTAATCAGGAGGTGTGAATTGGCACGTATTGTTGGTGTAGATTTACCGGCTTCAAAACGAATAGAGATTGCATTGACCTATATATATGGGATTGGTTTGTACAGGTCTCGTAAAATACTAGAACATGCAAAAATTGACCCTGATATCCGTGTTAAGGATCTTTCTGGTGATCATGCGAAAGCCATCAGGGAAAGTATTGACGCGCTTGGTATACCGGTTGAAGGTGACCTGAGGAAAGAGGTTACGCAGAACATTAAGCGTTTAATGGAAATTGGTTGTTATCGCGGCCTCAGGCATAAACGTGGTCTACCGGTCAGGGGACAGCGGAGCAAAACAAACGCCCGTACACGTAAAGGACCGCGCCGCGCTTCAATTAAACAGAAGAAAAAACTAAAAAGCTAATATAGGACCGGAAAGATAGGTTAACGGAGTTCGGACGATGGTTAAAAAGAAAAGTACAAAAAAAGTCGTTAAGAAGACAAAACGGGTTGTTGAAAGAGGATTTGTATTTATTAATGCAACCTTTAACAACACTATAATTTCGGCTTCCGATGCCGAAGGAAACATTGTTTCCTGGGCCAGTGGTGGTACATCCGGGTTCAAAGGCTCCAGGAAAGGAACAAGTTTTGCCGCACAGGTAGCGGCACAGAACGTAGCGAAAAAAGCCGCGGACATGGGTATGAAATCAGTTGAAGTTCATGTAAAAGGTCCGGGCTCTGGACGTGAATCAGCGATAAGAGCATTACAAGCAGTCGGATTGGAAGTAAGAGTTATTAAAGATACTACGCCGATTCCTCATAATGGATGTCGCCCACGTAAAAAAAGAAGAGTTTAGAACGTTAATGGAGGAATGAAGTGGCTCGCTATACTGGACCAAAATGGAAATTGACCCGCAGAGAAGGGGTCGAGATAGATGAAGGTAAAAGAGTTTTAGATAGACGTCCTAATCCTCCCGGAGAGCATGGCAGACGGAGAAAAAAACTCCTTGGATACGGTTTGCAGCTCAGGGAAAAACAGATGGTCAAAAGAATGTATGGGATGCAGGAAAACCAGTTCCGTCTTTTCTTTGTCCGCTCTGAAAGGATGAAAGGCGTTACGGGCGAGAACCTTCTCCAACTACTTGAGAGAAGGCTTGATAATGTCGTATATCGCCTTGGTTTTGCCGGAACGAGAAGACAGGCTAGGCAGTTTGTTACACATAACCATATCCTGGTTAATGACAGCAAAGCTAATATTCCGTCAATGCAGGTAAATATAGGCGATGTTATCTCTCTTAAAGAGAAATCACAGAAAAATGTTCAGATTCAGGAAAGCTTAAAGCGTGTTGCCGGAAGAGGCGTCCCTGAATGGTTGGATTTAAATAAAACAGAGTTAAAGGGAGAAGTGAAGCGTTTACCGAACAGGGCTGATATTACAGTACCTATTAATGAACAGCTCATCGTCGAGCTATATTCTAAGTAGCGCGATTACTTCTTTTTATAGAAATTTAGGGAGGAACAGCGGTGCAATGGAAAGGATTCCAAAGACCCAGAAGGCTTGAGGTCAAGAAGGATACTCTCACAGACACTTATGGACAGTTCTGGGCACAGCCATTTGAAAGAGGATTTGGCACGACCATAGGAAACGCGCTTAGACGGGTTTTGCTTTCTTCAATTGAGGGTGCCGCTATCACGGCTGTAAAAATTGAGGATGTTCTTCATGAGTTCAGCACGATTCCCGGTGTTAAAGAAGATGTCACAAGCATCATTTTAAACATGAAAAAGATTCCCTTCAGAGTCAAAGACTCAGAGCCTAAGACTCTCACTTTAGATGTGAAAGGGAAAACTGAAATAAAATCAGGCGATATTGAACTTCCTGAAGGTGTTGAAATTCTTGATCCAGATGTACATATTGCTACTACATCGGAAGATGTCGAACTGTCAATGGAAATGAGGCTTCGCCTGGGTCGTGGGTATGTAAGAGCTGACCGGAATTGGGAAGAAGAACTTACTGGCGGATATATTCCAATCGATTCGGTTCACTCACCGATAAAGAAGGTCAGGTACGATGTCGAATCAGCAAGAGTCGGCCGTTTAACCGATTACGAGCGCTTAAACTTGGAAGTGTGGACAAACGGGGGCATTAAGCCTCAGGATGCGGTTGCACTTGCGTCCAAACTTCTCAGGGATCATCTTATAATCTTCCTGAATTTTGAAGAGGAAGAAGATATCCCGGAATCTCATGAAACTGAGAGTGAAGTTTACATCAATGAAAACCTCAATAGATCGGTTGAAGAGCTGGAACTTACGGTTCGGTCGGCAAACTGTTTAAAGGCCGCTAATATAAAAACAATTGGCGATCTTGTTCAGAAATCAGAAGCTGAGATGCTCGAGACAAAGAATTTCGGCAGGAAATCACTTAAGGAAATTAGAGATATTCTATCAAGTATGGGTTTGTCACTTGGTATGTCGTTAGAGGAAGCCAATGCGGCTAAGCCCCCGATGGAGGCAGAGGAATGAGACACAGAATTGACTATCGAAAGCTAGGCAGAACCAGTAGTCATCGTAAAGCGATGTTAAACAATATGGCGACATCGTTATTTAAACACGAAAGAATTCAGACAACTCTTCCGAAAGCGAAAGAGCTGAGAAGATATGCTGAAAAGTTAATAACCAGAGCAAAGGATGACTCGACACATTCACGTCGTGTAATCTTTCGTTCTATCAGAGACAAAGCTGTTATAACAAAGCTGTTCAATGAGATTGCTCCAAGATTTGCTGAAAGGAATGGCGGTTATACAAGAATATTAAAGCTTGATTTCAGGATGGCGGATTCCGCTCCTACTGCTGTTATAGAACTGGTCGGAAGTGAAAATATTGGTAAGGATAAGAAAAAAGCGGCTAAAGAAGTTAAAGCAGCTGAAAAAGCAGCGGCTAAAAAAGACCTGAAAGCAAAAGAAAAAGCCCCAAAAGCTAAAGAAGAAGTTGTAAAAGCTTCTGAAGAAGTTGAATCAGCAGATTCTGCAACCGGGCAGGATGCTGTATTTAAAAAGGGTAAAGCTAGAGATGATGCTCGTGAAGCTTTCATGGATAGAACTGCAGATGCTGACGTAAAAGTTGAAAAGAAAAAGAAAATCCTCGAAAGATGGCGTAAGAAAGAAACTGAAGAAGAAACAGAAACAGTAGCGAAGGAAGAAACGGAAGAAAAAGTTGAAGAAGAAGTAAAAGCTGAAGCTGTTACAGAAGAAGTTCAGGAAAAGACTGAAGAAGTGGTTGAAGAAAAAGCATCTGAAGATGAAACCAAAGAATAGATAGCTAAGCAATGCATATAGAAAAGCAACCTGGAAGGGTTGCTTTTTTTTTCTTTAAATATGATTTTGTAATTGAGGATATTATTTTAAAACGACTGTTGACAAGAATATGGACAAAGGAAAAGAAAACCTCATAGGCAAATCCTTGAATGAACTACAGGAAATTATTCTTGGGTTTGGCGAGAAATCATTTCGAGCCATACAGATTTCGGAATGGCTGTACAGGCATGGTGTATCCAAGATTGAACTGATGACTAATATCTCCAGAGATTTAACCACCAGGCTACAAGAAAAATATTGTATTGATCTTCCTTCAGTAATTACACAGGTGGCATCCAATGATGGCACTATAAAATTCCTTCTTGGATTAAAAGATGGCTTTTCGATAGAGGTGGTTAGAATGAAGGAGGAAGATCATTATACCTTTTGTTTGAGTACCCAGGTTGGTTGCGCCCTTGGTTGTAAATTTTGTGCGACAGGATTAGTTGGTTTAAAAAGAAATCTTTCTGCCTCTGAAATCATTGGTTCTTTTATTGTGTCAAAGCAGGGGCTTCCGGCAGACACGACTATAAATATTGTGTTTATGGGTATGGGTGAACCATTACTTAATTACGATGCCCTAAAAAAAACTATATCCATTATGATTGATTTACATGCTTTCGGCATCGCTCAAAGAAGAATTACTGTTTCAACGGCCGGCATAAACGGAAAAATTATTGATCTCAGAAAGAATTTTCCCGGAATCGGAATTGCGCTGTCGGTGAATATGTTGCCACCGGAAAAAAGGGATGATTTGATGCCTGTAAACAGGAAACATCCACTTTCTAAGTTTTTAACGGAAATTGAAAGCTTAAAATTCTCAAAACAAAATCCTGTTACAATTGAATATGTTCTAATTTCAAATATCAACGATTCAAAACAGCAGGCTGATTTATTGGGAAACATGGCAAAGAAATATAGATTTAAAGTTAATATAATTCCGTATAATCCTATTGCTGAATTTAATTATGAAAGACCGTCTGAGGAACGCATAGAAAGCTTTATATCCACACTTATTAAGTATAAAATACCTGTAACAGTTAGAAGAAGCAAAGGTGTTGAATCTTCTGCGGGTTGTGGACAGTTATATATAACGTCGGGGACAGGCGATGCTTAAAAAAGAATCTATTCTTGATGGACTATTGCAGACGGATTGGAAGAAGATACGATTATCGACGGAGACTGCTTTAAATCCGGATTTCGCGCAGCTGCTTTACATGCAGGCGATTGCTGATAACGCAAGAAATGGATACTCGATATTTCAGAGAAGACGGTTTCCCAATGTTTCTGTGGATGATATAGTCAGTGCTTTAAAGAAAAAACCAGAAGCCGTGAAGACTAAAAGGCAAAAATATGTAAGTGAGTTCTTTAACTGGCTTGAAAAAGCATGCGCCGATCCTTCGCAAACCAAACTTGTTGATACAGCTGGTAATTATCTTTTTGACCTTGAAAGGATAGGTAAAAACAAGGTTTTCTATCCTGATATTCTTAAAGGGATATATCTCTGGTGTTCAATTTTAAGCCCTGCCATGATCCGAAAAGCAGAGAAAAAATTTGATAAGAGTATTGGTTATGGTGCGTATTATCTGGTCGATATGCAACAACTTGGCAAACATGGGATAAATGCGGATGACCTGGAGCACTTTAATCATGACGATATGATAGATTTTTATCGGGATATTAACCTCATTACAAATCCTGAAAAGGTCTGGAAGGAACCGGAAGGGAGAATTAAGTATTTATTTATACGGCATTCTCTTGGTTCCGGTTTATCAAAGGATCTTGCAATTGTTTTAAGTGGAATTATATACAGCATCGATGTTGCCTACGGGATACTGCTAGCCCAGATTGTTCATTCTATGAGCAAATACGTTCACCAATATAATGATTATCTTGATGATGCAAAAAACGAGATAAAGAGGAAAGTCACAAGCCTGGAGCTTAGAGAGGAAGAAATTCTCGATTTCCTTAACATGATCGTTAATCCGGATGATGAGAACAGGGATATTGTGCCTACAAGTACAATCCTGGAACTTTTTACAGCCGATAAAAAAAGTGGTATTTACCCGCTCGAGAGTTATCTGGCATTCATTCAACATAAACCAACAGTGCCTACTTATATCGGCAGGAACCGTATACTTTCGCTCGATTTCTTCCGCTATATAAATAAGATTATTCTAAGTAGTAAATCAACACCAAGTATACCGACCAGGGATTATATAAAGCTGAATCTTAATCTTCCCGCGAAAGAATATGCTTATGACGATTATGTAGTTATCAGAGCCTCAGATCCGATCTCAAAGGGGATAAATAAAATGATTACTACTCGTAAGGATGTTCTTATAATTGTGGATGATAAAGGGAAATTACAGGGTGTTTTATCGCTTGCGGATATTGTCCGACTTTTTGAGAATTAACTCAGGAACTTAAAAACTGCTTACTTCGTTTATAAGGGTGTAGACCTTGGTAGAAAAAAAGAGTAAAGGGCTTGAAGCAATAGAGCCCGATGATACAGAGCTTATTAAAAGGTCTTTGAAACACGACGAGGATGCTCAGACAACTTTGATGACTCGTTATTATAAAAAGGTTTATAACATAAGTTATAAGTTCGTCGGCAAATTCAGTGAAGCTGAGGATCTTACACAGGAGATATTTTTCAAGGTGTTTAGCCAACTTGATAAATATAATCTTGATGGTAATTTCCAGTTCTGGTTGCAGAGAGTGGCAAAAAACCATTGCATTGATCATTACAGGAAAACAAGAAAAGAGAAACAGTTACTCCTACAGCAACAGCCGGAAATACCAGCAAAAGATGATAATCTTGTTGATCAACAGGAAATATTGGAACGGAAGGAAAAGATGAAAGAGATATTAAGCTATATCAATGATTTACCCCCTTCATTAAAAGATTGTCTTGTCATGAGGGATCTTCAAGGGTATTCATACCAGGAGATTTCATCGATTCTAAACCTTCCGGTTGGTACTGTTAAATCAAGGATAAATCGCTCTCGAAAAGAACTTATAGATAAGCTTAAATTAAATGAAGGATAAAAGATGCTAGCGGTAAAAGTGTTAAGAAAAGCGGTTGACTCCCTGTTTTCAGGAATAATTTTCCTGACTTTGGGGATTATAGTTCTTCTGAATAACCTTAATCATAGTATAGATGCAGGTTTGATTATTGGTAAATACTGGCCGGCGCTCCTTATTTTTCTTGGTATTAAGTATGTATTGTTTTCAGTAATAGGGACGACCAAAGGGCTTGAAAATGCTGATCCCGAAACGGAAGAAGAAACACTTCAACTTTTGCATGGCAGATATCCTGCAGCGAACCTGATATGGGGCCTCGGTTTTATCTTTGCTGGATTACTTCTCTTTTTTGAACTGCGTAGCGATGAACATGATTTCTGGAATCTTTTGCTTACATTCTGGCCTGTTCTTTTTATAATTGCCGGCCTTAATGGTATCATCAGATGTTTTATGATGATGATCAGGTATATTCAGATAAAACAGTCTCATTTATTGAAAATAAAAGAATAAATAAACCTTTCCCTGCAAGCCCCCTATTTTCGTTTTGAACGAAATATATTATTCTATTTCCATCCGGCTTTTCTTGATAATTGTCTGTAAGTAGATTATAAATGCATATTATGGAAAAAGTGGATAAACCATGGGGGTATGAGCTGATATGGGCTCATACAAAACAATATGTTGGGAAAATACTGTTTGTAAAAGCAGGGGAGGCCCTGAGTTTACAGTATCACGAAGAAAAAGATGAAACGATATATCTTCATTCAGGCGAAATTGATTTTCTTGTTGAAGAAGAAGGTTCAATGATTCGCGTCCGTTTAAAACCTGGTCATGGATATAGGATTAAACCCGGGATTAAACATAGAATGATAGCAATAAAGGATTCAGAAATATTAGAAGCATCAACACCTGAACTCGATGATGTGGTTAGACTTGAAGACAGGTACAATCGTTTCAAGGAATAACGGACAATTAACAGGAGGGACCAGTGAATATTTCGGTCGTTGGAACAGGCTATGTTGGTTTAGTAACAGGTACGTGTTTTGCCGATTTAGGCGTGACATGTAATTGTATTGATAAAGATAAAAATAAAATAGATAAGCTAAACCAGGGGGAAATCCCGATTTTCGAACCGGGTCTCCAGGAACTGGTTGAAAAAAATGTAAAAGAAGGCAGACTTTCTTTTACTACTGATATTGCTGAAGGTGTTAAAAATGCTCTAGTGATTTTTATCGCAGTAGGAACTCCTCAAGGAGAAGATGGCTCTGCTGACCTTCAGTATGTCGACCAGGTAGCGAAAGAAATTGCTAACAATATGGATGATTACAAAGTAATCGTTACCAAATCTACGGTTCCAGTTGGTACAGGCCAGAGAATTCGTAGGATAATAAAAGAAAATCTTAAAAGCGATATTCCATTCGATGTTGTTTCCAACCCTGAATTTCTTCGTGAAGGCTCAGCAATAGGCGATTTTATGCGCCCTGATAGGGTTATAATCGGTACAGATAGTGAACAAGCGGAAGCTATAATGAAAGATCTCTACAGACCGCTTTATCTTATTGAAACACCGATTGTGATCACTAATATTGAAACTTCTGAGATGATAAAATATGCTTCAAATGCGTTTCTTGCAGTTAAGATTTCTTATATTAATGATATTGCAAATCTTTGTGAGCGTGTTGGAGCTGATGTTCATATAGTTGCCAAGGGTATGGGTCTCGATGGCCGAATTGGCCCGAAATTTCTGCATCCTGGCCCTGGTTACGGCGGATCATGCTTCCCAAAAGATACTAAAGCGATTGTTCAGATAGCGCAGGAGCATGACTATGAACTGACGGTTGTAAAATCTGCAATCGAAGTTAATGAAAACCAGCGTATGAAGATGGTAGATAAAATAGTGAACGCACTTGATGGAGATGTTAAGGGTAAAACTATCGGTTTCCTGGGTCTAGCTTTTAAGCCTAATACAGATGATATGCGTGAATCACCGACGATTGCCATTATTAAGAAACTGCAGAAGTTGGGCGCTAAAATAAAAGCTTATGATCCGGCATCTATGAAGGAAGCTAAATTCTACCTTAAGGATATCGAGTATGTAGATGGTATTTACGAAGCTATTGCAGATTGCGATGCTATGGTACTTGCAACTGAATGGAACCAGTTCAAGAATCTCGATTTCAAGGAAATAAAGAAAAAAATGAAACAGCCCGTATTCCTGGATTTGAGGAACGTATATGGTCCAGCCAGGATGAAAGACTCAGGATTTAAATATTACTGTGTCGGCAGGGCTATTAAACCTAAAAACGGATAAATAATTATTTGGTATGTCGGGGGATGATCTAAAGAAGATTTCAGGAAAGACACGTTCCAGAAATCGTGGCAGCAGCACACTTAATGGCGTAGATTATCCTCCGGCTCCGAATATTGATATAAATATCCAACCTGATCCCAATATTCATAGGGAGATGATAGAAACTCTATTCAAGGATGAAGCCTCATCTTCTGAAATCACTAATCTTGGTAACAGAATAAGGATTAGTGAATCTTTAAACCGTAAGCAGGGAAAGTCATTCAAAATCAGGATTTATAATGTTCTCAGGATTGTGTTGAGGCCTTTGCATAAGATATTTACATTTATATTTGCACCATGGGTCGGCAAACAAGAGAAATTCAATGCCAATACTGTTGCTGAGTTCCAGCGTTTGATTAATTTTAATAAAAATTGTGCTGATTTACTTGGTGATAAAATCGCAAGGCTTGAAAATAAACATGATGTTCTGATTATGGAAATCGTGACAAAACATCTTGTAAGATTTACAGCGGATCTTGTAACCAGGATGGATCTTCTTTATAGGCGCCTTGATGAAAACTTCATTGCTCATGATCTGGAGATTGAGCGGCATTCAACAAAACTTGGCATTTTAAATGAGAGTAACAAGAAGGCTTATGCTGAGATTAAAGAGATTGAATCTCTCCTCGCTTCTCAAAGAAGAGAATTTGAAAGAATTTTTAATGCCACACAAAATGAAGCTAAAAATAATAAGATAGAACTGGAAAAAGCTGTCTTTTCATTATCAGATATCGATTATTATCTGTTTGAAAACAGGTTCCGGGGTGATGAAGCCCTGATTGCAAAGCGTCAGTCAAAATACCTCGATTACTTTAAAAATGCCGGAATTGTTCTGGATATCGCATGTGGGCGGGGAGAATTTCTTTTATCACTTAAGAATAAAGGAATTAATGCCGAAGGCGTTGATCTTAATTCAAAGATGGTTGAAGTATGCCGTGAAAAGGCTTTGGAAGTTCAGCATGAAGATGTGCTTAGTTTTCTCAATCATGCATCGAAGAAATATGATGGTATTTTCTGTTCTAATCTTATTGAGCATCTATCATATTCGCAACAACGGGAACTTGTTGCTGGAATACGGCGGGTTTTAAATAAAGACGGTATTGTTATCCTGGAAACAGTTAATCCCGAATCACTGAATACATTTGCCGGTGCAATGTATCTGGATCTTACGCATAAACGCCCACTGCACCCACTCGGTCTTCAGGCTTTATTGGAATCCTTCGGTTTTTCGGAAACTGAAATCATCCGTTTCAGTGAGGTAGAAGATGAAGTTAAATTGGAAGATATTGAGATTCCTGAAGATCTTCCAATTGAACAGAAGAGGGTATTTGCCTCGCTGAACAGAAATATAAGCAGACTTAATAATCTACTATATAACTATCAGGAATATGGAATTATTGGAAAAAAGAAAGAGTGAGTATATCTAAAATGTATTTTAATTCTAGAAGCAGACGGATCCGACCAATTTATACAGGAACCTTATTACTTTTTTTACTGGCACTTACCACTGGATGTAGTCAATCTCCGGTTGAAAGTGGATTGCTTCTACAAAATGTTGTGGATAGCAATTTAGTTGATATTAATAGTTCTTATGAACTTCCGGAAGAAAATTATACTGAGCATCTTCTGTTTTTTGATGAAGAATCTTTAATTCCTCTTACGGGCAATTGGAAAAAAGGCGTTTATAGTTGGAATTATGAACTTGAGAGCAACCCTGTTGTTGAAAATGGGGTTATAGATTTAAATATCGGTTTTGTGCCGCAGAAAAGATTCCGATTCGTATTTAATACCAGGATACACGGTGGTACATCTTTAACCGCACAGGTTTATAGTAACCGGATAAAATATATACACGTCAGTCAGAATACGCGTAAAGATATAGCTGAATACCCGGTTAATTTTAAACCGGGAAATAATCAACTTAGGACTATTTTTTATGATGAGCTAATCATTTTCCAATTGAATGGAAGGGAAGTAGGCAGAATTCGTGCCCCCGAGATAACCGGAACAGGTGTCATCGGGGGGATACGTTATGATTCGCCAAACAATCTTAGTTCCAGGCTTTCGATCTTCTATTATTCATTCGATGATCAGAAAGAAAAAACAGGAGAGATATTTAATTCAATTCTTGATTCAAACCTGTCGACTCGAAATGAAAAGTTTTTACGCTCTGTGAAAATTGGTGATTGTACAATGCCGTCACTTCTAACGACTCCTGGCGCTAAGCTGGCGTTCCCTGTTAAAATTGGAAGTGGTGTAGATCTTCGCTTCTCTGTTGCTACACTACCCGTATTTAGACTTGCCGGAACAATTCTTCAGGTTAAGGTTGTATTTTCTGAGGACAATGGAAGCGAACCGGTCGAGCTCTTTAATGAAGAGATAAAACCAACATTATTTATGGATCAGAAATGGGGAACTTGTCTTGTCGACCTTAAAAACATCAGCGGTAAGGTAGGTACATTGACTTTCAGCTCGGATGCGAAATCCGGAAAAATATCAGATAAAATAGTTACAATCTGGGGAGCGCCGAGGCTTCTTAGAACACCTCGAAAAGCAGCGACTCAAAATATTATATTGATTACCGCTGAAAATTTGAATACCCGGGCATTAACGGAAGGTATTGATGGAGAAGCTAATGCTGCAGCAATCGATAATCTTTTAAGAAGTTCTGAGCTATTAGAATCCGCATATCCAGCTTCTACATGGGTACCAGCGTCTCTTTTCTCTGTTTTTTCTGGAAGTTTACCTTTTAAGAACAACTATTTTACTATTGATACACCTCCTGGATTTACGAAGAATGAAGAAATACTAAGTCTCGCGTCAATTTTTAGAAAAAACGGCTATGATACCGTCTCTTTTAGCCAGGGAGTACATACCCTGCCGGTCTTTGGATTATTCCAGGGATTCAACGAGTATTATAATATAAGCAAGTTCCGTCTTTCGAGTGATGATATTTATAATGGATATACTCTTATAAAACGAGCAGCTTTATGGGCTGACAGGAGAAGAAATAAAAACCTGTTTATACATCTTCACTTTGATACTCTTTCCAGGTTTGATGAAAAGGAGATTTTTAATAGTTCATCTGATATTAAAAAAATCGAGAGAAGATTCTGGGATGAATATAGTGGTAACATAAGAAATCTTGATGGTTATATAGGTAGATTTATCAGAGAACTCTGGAAAATTGGCACTTTAAAGAATTCTATTGTTATAATTGCTGGAGTAAACGGGCTTCAGCATCCTGTTTTTGATGAAGATTATTCCAAATCAATCGGGAAAGATGTAAATCTACAGTGCCCTATAATTTTCAATGTGAACAGGAAATTTCCGCTCTCTGGTACTAGGAGTCAGCCAGTAAGCCTTATTGATTTATATGATACAATTATTGATCTTGCCGGATTCGAACCGATGGAAGAGATTAATGATTCTACTTCGCTAGTAAAAATTCTAGAGGATAATGTTAATAAGGAAGAGAATTTTATTATCTCGACTGAATTGTTCAATCCCCTTAATTCGTACCCTGCTTTTACACTTAGGGGTGATCGTTTGAAATTATTGTATTATGAACAAAGTGGTGTTGATGCAAGGGAAATTCTTTATGATCTCAAGAATGATGCTTTAGAGAGGAGACAACTTGAATCCGCACCAAAAGAGGCTCTGGAACCTCTTCAAAAGTATCTCTCAAACTTATTGGCTGAATTTGATATGAGTCAGTTATCAGCAGAAAAAAATAAATGGACTGCTTATTACCTTGAGCTTCTTAAGAGTTATAATATTTTAAATAGTCGTTAGGATTTTACTAATACCCGAGCGCTAAGTATCCAACCCAATGGTGGAGATTTGCCGGGGCTGTGACTTGAGGATCTTCGTCGAGAGGTTCAAGGATTCCCAGGTTAACGCTTGTATCGTATCTGAGTATTTTCCCATCTGGTATCTCGACACCAAGCAATTTACTGGTTTTTATAAAAGTGGTGAGGCCGAAAGGTATACAGAATCTTCCACACCAGGTTATTTTATAGTTTTCTACATTGTTCTCATCAACAAGAAGGTAAAGAAAGTTTTGCAGAGACTCACAGTTAAGTTGACCATTTAGGTATTTTTCGGCTATTTTCTTGTCCCTGTCAG
>JAFGBY010000145.1 GCA_016932915.1 Acidobacteriota bacterium
GCACGAACCTGGAAGAATTAGATGGTTTACCTGTACTTAACCTGAACAGGCCGCCGGAAAGATACTTCCTCTGGGGTGTTAAAAGAGTTATCGATATAGTATTTTCTGTAGGATTCCTTTTAGCCCTTACAATAATACCGCTTATACCGCTGATCATTATTGCCATTAAATTAGACAGCAAAGGTCCGGTTTTTTACAAACAAAAAAGAATCGGGCTGGATGGGAAGGAAATAAAGATTTTTAAATTCCGCTCCATGGTCTCTGATGCAGAAGCTCATACCGGACCGGTTTTTGCTGATGAAAATGACTCTCGTACAACAAAGGTCGGTAAATTCCTGCGATGCTATAACCTGGATGAAATTCCGCAGTTTATAAATGTAATCAAAGGTGATATGTCCGTAGTCGGCCCCAGGCCTGAAAGACCTAATTTCGTCCGTCAATTTAAAAAGGAAATACCCCATTATATGCTTCGGCATAAAGTGAAATCAGGAATAACCGGTTGGGCACAAGTAAACGGCTGGAGAGGGAAAACATCGATTAAAAGAAGAATAGAGTTTGACCTTTATTATATTCAAAACTGGTCATTAGGCTTGGATATAAAAATAATGTGGCGTACGTTTATACACTGGATTCTTAAACGTCCGATTGATGAATCAATGCACAATAATCAAATTGAAAAGGATAAATGATGGCTAAAAAGATACTTATAACGGGCGGTGCCGGTTTTATCGGCTCAAATCTTGCTGATTTCTTTCTGGAACGTGAACATTGTGTTATTTGTATCGATAACCTGATAACAGGTTCTATTTCTAATATCGCTCACCTGACAAACCAGGATTTCAGATTCATCAACCTGGATGTAACGAATTATATCTATATTGATAGTGAGATCGATTATATTCTACATTTTGCCAGTCCGGCTTCACCAATTGATTATCTGGAGCTTCCAATCCAGACGTTGAAGGTTGGTTCACTGGGGACACATAAGGCACTCGGGCTCGCAAAAGCCAGAGGAGCGACATTCCTGCTCGCATCGACATCCGAGATATATGGTGATCCCTTGATTCATCCACAACAGGAGAACTACTGGGGCAATGTTAATCCTGTGGGACCAAGAGGTGTATATGACGAGGCTAAAAGATTCGCTGAAGCGTTGACAATGGCATACCATCGTTATCATAGTATAGATGCTAAAATAGCCCGGATCTTCAATACTTACGGCCCGAGGATGAGAATAAATGATGGAAGGGCTATCCCGACTTTTATCAGCCAGGCCCTGAAGAATGAAGATATAACCGTATACGGTGAAGGAAACCAGACCAGGAGCTTCTGTTATATCGATGACCTGGTAGCCGGTATATACCAGTTGCTGATGAGCGGCATCAATGAACCGGTAAACCTTGGCAATCCACATGAAATGACAATCCTTCAACTTGCTGAAAAGATTATAGACCTCACAAATAGTAAGAGTGAAATTGTATTTAGGCCGCTCCCGGAAGATGATCCTAAAGTCAGACAACCTGATATTTCAAAGGCAAAGAAACTTCTTCAATGGGAACCGAAGGTCAGCCTTGAAGAAGGTTTAGGAAAAACCATAGAATATTTCGAGAAAAAACTATTCGACCAAAATTAGGGTAATGCATAAGGACAACGGACAGGTTTACGTTTACACATTTTTCTTGATGGTAGCCTCCGTCTATATCCTGGTCGGCGCTCTCCTGGGTACAGGTTGTATATCCAAACGAGATATTCCCTCGGATTTTCAAGGGGTCGTTCCCATAAACGGCCCAACTATAAACCACGTTGTAAAACCAGGAGAAACCCTCTGGCGTATTGCCAGGAATTACGGCGTCCCAATGGAAAAAATAGCCTGGATTAACGGAATTGAAGACCCGACAAAGATTATCGCCGGTGAAAAACTGATAATTCCCGGTGTTGTCAATAAGACCGGATCCCCTGACGTTTCTTTAAAAGATTACGTTCCTTTCACCGGTAGCGAGCTGCAATGGCCACTTAAAGGTGAAATCAGCAATTCATTCGACGCAAATCCCTTCCATAGGCATGACGGCATTGATATTCCGGCGCCCAAGGGAACCCCGATAAGGGCTGCAGCGCCCGGAAAAGTTGTCTACAGTGGCGATCAATTTTCCGGTTACGGCAAGATGATAATAATTGAACATAATGATGAATTATCGACTATATATGCGCACTGTGATGTATTGCTGGTATATGAAGATGATATTGTCACAGCCGGCCATATAATAGCAAAGGTGGGCGATACAGGAAGGGCAACAGGAACTCATCTTCATTTCGAGGTAAGAAAAAACAATCAGGCAGTAGACCCGTCTGACTTTCTCACCAGGTAATAAGAATATAAATGGACAGATTTCAACTCGTATCTAATTTTACTCCTCAGGGAGACCAACCCTCTGCTATTGAGGAACTTGTAAATAATTTAAACGAAAATACACATAAACAGGTTCTTCTCGGTGTAACCGGCAGTGGGAAAACCTATACAATGGCTAAGGTCATCGAGACGGTTAACAGGCCTGCACTGGTTATCGCTCATAATAAAACCCTGGCAGCCCAACTTTTTGAAGAATTCAGAAATTTCTTTCCTAATAATGCAGTGGAGTATTTCGTCAGTTATTATGACTATTATCAACCGGAAGCATACGTCCCAGCCCGCGATCTATATATCGAAAAAGAAATGAGCCTTAATCAGGAAATAGACAGATTACGTCACAGCGCTACACGGAGCCTTTTTGAACGGAGAGATGTTATTATCGTTGCATCGGTATCCTGTATATACGGCCTTGGTTCACCGCAGGATTATTTCGGTATGGTCTCCAGGTACAGTATCAATGAGGATGTGGACAGGCAGGAGCTTTTGCGTAGGTTCGTGGATATGCAGTATGAAAGGAACGATACAGATTTCAGGAGAGGTACATTCAGGGTCCGTGGTGATGTTGTTGAAATTGTCCCGGCATATTCCGAGACAGCTATAAGGTTCGAATTATTTGGTGATGAGATTGAAAAAATAAGCGAAATCGACCCACTTCGAGGTACAGTTTTAAAGAAATTGGATCAGGTAGTAATTCTGCCGAAATCTCATTACGTCGTCGATGAATCAACAATGAACAGAGCGATAAAAACCATTGAAGCCGAATTACAAGAACGGCTGGAAGTATTGCAGGATGAAGGCAAACTTGTGGAAGCGCATCGTCTGGGGCAACGTACAAAATTTGATATGGAGATGTTGAGAGAAGTCGGTTATTGCACCGGTATCGAAAACTATTCACGCCACCTGACAGGCCGTTCTCCGGGGGAACCGCCTCCATGTTTGTTGGACTATCTACCGGATGATTCTGTCACTTTTATCGATGAAAGCCACCAGACAGTACCCCAGATTAGGGGAATGTACAACGGTGACCAGAGCCGGAAGAAAGTCCTTGTCGATCATGGATTCAGGATGCCCTCGGCAATGGATAACCGCCCTTTGAACTTTACAGAATTCGAAGAACGTACCGGTGCCACAATATACGTTTCAGCAACTCCAGGGCCCTACGAGCTGGGGGAAACAGGTGGTGTTGTTACCGAACAGATAATCAGGCCTACAGGATTGATCGACCCACCAATTATAATCAGGCCGATTGCAGGCCAGGTCGATGACCTTTACTCCGAAATACAGGAACAGATAAAAATCGGAGGTCGTACACTCGTTACAACCCTGACGAAAAGAATGGCGGAAGAGCTGACTGCTTACTTCAGAGATATGGGGCTCAAAGTACGTTACATGCACTCTGATATCAATACACTTGATCGGATAGTCATTATTCAGGAACTCAGAAGCGGAAAAATCGATGTCCTCATCGGGATAAACTTACTCCGGGAAGGCCTTGATATACCGGAGGTTACTTTCGTCGCAATCCTGGATGCGGACAAGGAAGGATTCCTCCGCTCCTCGATATCACTTATTCAGACGGTAGGCCGCGCTGCGCGAAACGTTAATAGTAAAGTTATCTTCTATGCCGACAATATGACTAAATCGATGCGTGAATGTATAGATGAGACTGAACGGAGGCGTAATAGACAATTACAATTCAACGAGGAACATGACATAACTCCACAATCGATAAAAAAAGGTTTAGTTTCAGACCTTTCCAAAATCTATCAGCTCGATTACTTCCGTTTGCCTGATGCTGCCGAAGCCGAACCGGATAAAGACTTAAAGCCAGGATTGACACTTGAACAAAATTTAAAAGAATTAGAAGAAAAAATGTTTGAAGCTGCCAGAGATTTAGAATTTGAGGAGGCAGCACAACTGAGGGATAAAATCAAAGCAATCAGGGAAAAGCAGCTTTTCGATCCTAGGTTCGATTCGGAAGAATAATTATCCCTTTTTATTCTCCTTACTGCCTTTATCTTTCATTTTCAAGATTAAAATTTCAAATGCAATTGATGCCTTTTTTGCAAGGATTTCAATATTAACTTTATCGTTTAAAGGAACTGAACGTCCATAAGTAGCCAGGTAAAGGACTGCGACAATCCTGTTACGAACCACTATCGGTATTAAGGAAACTGATGTTGGCCAGGGAAGATCGAGTTGTTTAATAATATGCCGGTTGTTGTTACTGATTACTATGGGCCCATGATAACTTTTACTGGATTTAAAATGGTCAAGCAAGAAGGAATCATTAAGAAGGGAAAATTCAAATTCTTCCAAGTTTTCTTTTTTAATATTTTTACCAATTCCAAGCCAGCCGTTAATCATCTCGTGTTTAACAAGAAAAATAATGGCATCATCAAAATAATTCGCCGCCATTGTTAGAAGCGTTATTGCAACCTGCTCCCGGTTAATAGCGCGTGAAAGCATTATAGTGGCTTCAGCAAGTGAAATACGCTCTACTCCGCTTTCATCGTCCGGTTCAACGACTCGTGGACGCTTCCAACCGGTTCTCTCCTTGTATTCAGAGAAATCATCCTCATCACCGTTAAGTAGTGCCTCTAACAGCTCTTCATCGATCATCACTTCCTGCGGAACATTACCCTCCGTCAATAATCCTGAATCGCTCTGAAGTAAATTTTCGATCTCATTCAAATCACTAAAAGCTGTATCTGATTTGGATTGAAGATCAGGGTTTATTTCACCAAGAAGATCCTCTAGCTCATCCTGTTCAAATTCACTGTCTTTTACAATCGGAATAACCCTTGAGATTTTTTCCTCCTCATCTTCCTTTATTTCGGGTGTTTTATCTCTCTGCTTCAGAATATCTTCCATTGCCGTCGCATCATAGTCATAATATTCCTGCATAGCATCAATCCATTGGATTTCAGGGAAGACATACTGAATAATGCTCTTGCCTGTTTTTTTCTCAAGGGCTTGAACCTGTGTGTCGTTTAAAATATCTATACAGGCAATTTTCAGCTTGGTGCTGGACACCTCAAAAGGAACACATTTATATTTCACGACTGTATCGCAATCAAGCATGGCGATTGTGGAACGCGAGAGAGGCTCAATTTTGCGTATATTGATCCCTTTAGCATTATTTACGACTTGAAGTAAGCTAATCAGGACATCTTCTGAGATCAAGCCAAGCCGGACCAGGTTTGTCCCAATCCGTCCGCCATAAATAAGCTGCCGGTGGAGAGCCAACTCGAGCTCATCGCGCGAGATGATTTCTCTCTCAACCAGATATTCACCTATTCTTAACCTTGCATTCCCCATATAAGTATTCTTTTGGAAATTATACTAGAATATTTAATAAAATGAAATAAAAGCTGTAAAACTGTTCTAAAGTTACTATGTTACTTACTGCTAAATATTCTTTTTAATAATTCTGGAGTTAATTCAATTGTTATTAGTAGGTATTCATTTTCAACAGAAAAACGGAGAGACTGAAAAAACTCATCCAAATCTTTATCTTTTTCGTCATATTTGGATGATTGGGCGGAAATTATTGTTTTAATAAAACTGATAAATTCTTTGTTCTTTTCCGGAGCTTTCATAAAAATTCGGAACTCGAATCTATATCGATCATTTATTTTAGAAACTCCCATATAAAAAAAAGAAACATCTTCAAGCATCAACAGTAAACCAAAAGCATCAGATTTCTCAGTAATATCAGCAATGATATAAGAAATATTATTTAAATCTCTTAGTGAATCATACTTTGATTTAAGATATATATTAGTCTCAATATTAGGAATTGTTCTGTTATATGTATCCAACGCAATTTGTAAAGAAATCAAATTATCTCCAATTATCATAATTTCATCATTGAAAGGAAGAACATAAAAATTACGAATCTCTGTATTTTTTCCAATATTAAATTCGTAAATTGTATAATCTGCATATTTATGGATTATAAACTTGAGAGAATTTACTTTATTAGAATAATTTTTAAATTTTCCATAAACAACTGTTATAGGATCCCAAGAATTATCCTTACCTTTTACGTTACTAAAAATCCACATCTCGTGTATATCGTTAAAAAAGTCTAATCCTGTAATATTGCAAATCCTAGAGTATCTATCTCTATCACCTTCACTACCCATTAATAGA
>JAFGBY010000146.1 GCA_016932915.1 Acidobacteriota bacterium
GCTCTCAGGTTAAAAACTAATCCCAATACTATACAAAAGGTTTATTACCAATTGGAAGTGGAAGGTTATATATATTCAAAACCGGGTTCAGGTTACTTTGTAAAAATGTCTAAAACAATTCCAGAGAAAGAACGAGAGAAAATGTTTACGACTTTGACATCCGAGTATCTCACTAAGGCCACGGAGCTGGGCTACAGTATTAATAGTATTATATCGGAAATTGATAAAAGGAGAAATGTTGAAATAGAAACTAAAGGAGAAAGTGATGCTGAAGATTAGAGATTTAAAATTTTCTTATGATGGTAAGAATGCCGTATTCAATAATTTTAACCTGGATATAAATGAAAATGAAGTATGCCTGATTACTGGAATCAACGGGGTAGGGAAAAGCACTCTTATACGATTGATCGCGGGTGTTTTATTGCCTGATAAAGGTACAATTGAATTCGACGCATCTTTTGGAGATATGCCAAAAAAGAAGATAGGATTTATCTCTGATAAACTTAGTCTTTATGAAAGTTTGACTGTAGAACAGGGTATTGATTTTCATAAATCGATTTACAAAATAGCTGAGTTCGATTATGAACTTCTCAATCACACAAAAATTAAACGTACTCAGAAGATAAAGGAACTTTCGGTTGGGCAGCGGACTATTTATCATTTAAGTTTGATATTATCCCACAAACCTGAACTGCTGTTGATCGATGAAGTTATCCACTCAATCGATGCATACCTTAGAAAAATCTTCCTGGATACATTAATAAAACTGATGACTGAACGTAAAGTCACTTTAATCCTGGTTAACCTGAATTTTCATGATATAGAACACTTAATCGAACGGGTTATTTTATTAAGTGAGGGAAAGGTCGTAATCGATGAGAAAATTGAGAGCCTGAAGTCAAAAATCAGGAGAGTGACGACGGATAAAGAACCTGTTGGGCTGCCGGTAATATCACGGCTTGAATACGAAAATGAGACCGAGTATTACATTTATCCTTTTGAATCTGCAGGATTAAAAAAAGGAATAAAAACGGAATCACTAAACCTGACTGAGATTGTAACAGCGTTTATCAGCGCGGAATATGAACAGGCAGTAAGAGGCAATCAAAAGTAATGAAGAGCACCAAGAAATGCGTTTACTCTATTTTATATTTCCACAACTCGAAATTTTACTCTTTCCCTTTAACCGGAGAGCGCTTTCGTGGAATAGGATTATCTCTTCTCTTGCCATTTATTATTTGCTGGAGCTAATAAAATGAAATTGAGATCTGAAAAAGCAACTTTTTTAAAACTGGAAACAGGGACCGTCTTAAATGATACCCTGAAAGGGATGTGGTTCCTGTTACTGATACCGGTGGCTGTTATTGGATATAAAATCTTTTCAATTAACAGATTAAGCCTTACTACTGTAAATCTTGTTATTGTTCAATTCGTTATTTTTTATATTGTCAGCAGATATACCTATAATTTTTTCATGTATGAGCGAGAAGATAGTGCATATGAGTATATGTTCTCTCTACCGATTTCAAAATGGAAAATATTTTACTGGAAAATATTGCCGAGATTAATTGCAATCTTCATAGTTCTTTCTCTGCAGCTCTTACTTGGAAATTTGATCCTGAGCATGGAAACAATATCAAATAATATTTTCTTTGATCCTTTGTTTCTCTATGCATTTATATTTCTCTTCTTTTTTGGATGCCTCTCCTTCTCATTATTCTTTACAATGGAATTGAGTGGCGGCCCCTGGATTATCTCATTGATAACATTTTTAATTCTACAGAAGATGGTTAGAACCGGGATTGATACTTTAAACCTGGAGTTTGATCAAAAAACAAAAGTTATAATATCTGTTTTGATAAGTATGTGTTTTATTGTAATGATGCTTATGGCGAGCTTCATCAATATTTTTAGAAAGCTAGATTGCAAACCGATGAGGTTTTATAAAAAACGATTTGCAATTTTAATCAGGCCTCCAATGATGGTTATTATTTTATTTGGAATAATCCTGTTTATAAAATTTGTCATTTTGTAGAATTGAGGAAGAAAATGTTTAAAAAAGAATTCATCAGTCTCAGAAAAAAAACCATATCGATTTTATCCTTTATGTTTCTTGTACCTTTGTTTTATATTTTTGACCTCCTGTTTATTGGTACTGGTATGAATTATATGCACCTTATTGCTTATGAATTTGTTGTTCTTATATTCTGGATCTCGCTTGTTTATACATATACTTTTTATCAGCAGGAAGAGGAAGACAAGGCATGGGAATATCTGTTGACGTTACCGGTAACGAAAAGCAGGATATTCTGGATGAAAATGCTGCCCAGGTTGGTTATAATAACAATATTGACCTTGATCCATACAGTTTTATTCATTCTCTATCTTTCTGATGTTAATATTAATGATGTCGGCTTTTTTCACCCGGTCTCATTTTACCTGCTACTCGTTTTTATGCTTTTCCTTTCTGCTTTTACCGGCTGGGGCTGGAATAAAGGTAAGGTACTAAGGGGTATATTTTTTATGTGGGGCGTTTTTTTCCCAATAATATTTGCTTCAGGAAAAATATTTGAGTACTTTAAAATAACTAAATTTATGGGAATAGAAATCGATTTTTGGAGCATCATTATTGCCTTATTCATAATTATGATTGTATGCGGTATAGCATTCCAATCGGTCTTTGCAAACTATGATTGTAAATCAGCGGAAATCCATACCAGGAGATTTACGAATATAACTCTAAAGTACTTTATTCCTATAGGGACAATATCCATCTTCCTTATAATTATTTTATAGGTTTTTGATATTAATGTGGACTAAATTAGAAATAAAAAAGGATTCAGGGAAAAGTCTGAATCCTTTGGTTTTCTAATTGCGAATTAATTATTGAGCTAGTACAGATATCTTTCGCTCATTATTGTCTTCTTTATCTTCATACACTTCCTCATTAACATCGACTTTACATGAGATATCCCATCTACCGAGTTTTGGGAAAGTGTATGTTTTTGAAAATGTACCGGAGGTATCGGATGGTGAAGGAGCTGCTGTTGATGGTGTGTCTATCGGTCTATCATTGATAAAGAACTGAATTCTCCAGTCTGTACTGATCACAGGCCCGGAACGTGACCAGATGCACCTTAAAGTAACAGGTTCGGCAGCATTATAATATGGATACCTTGATCCATCCTGTATTACAGCTACATTTCTGATGAAGAGGTCCGGTTTGATTACCGTCAATGTCGGTCTTGTCATGATAAATATTTTTACGCTTTTAACATTGTTGAATTCATTCGATTCACGGACACGGTTGCCGTAATCGATAACAGCTTTTATCGTGTGAGTACCGGCAGTCGCTGTCCATGGGATGCGCATGGTTATGTCTTTAAGTTCAGGTTCGTTTTCTGAAAAAGCGAAATCAGCGCCATCCATCCAGACTTTTAACTGGTTTCCGCTTGAAGGGTCTGGCCCGGTTCTTTTCCATTTAATGACTACTTTTCCGGATTCCCCCGCCTGGAGTGAATTGCCACTATTGTCTTCGGCCGTTATACTATCGATGTAGTAGTCGATCTGTTTGATTTCTTTTTTAGTGGTTGCTGTAGCTTGCGCCTGAGCGTTCAGGTTACTTATCGTAAATACACAAAAAATTAGAACGAATAATGACAGGTTGAAAATATATTTTGGTTTTGGAATACTGACTCTTTTCATAATAGCTCCTTATATCAGATTATTATAAAACTATCATAATCTCTTCTTTTGTTATGTTAGGTATCTTACATAAACAGTGATTAATTTCTATGTGGTATGCAACAGTGGGAGCCGATCACACCCGGCGATAAAGATGTAGTCATTTCTGTGAAAGTGGAAATCTTCGAATTACCAATTCTAAAATTTATTTATAAGAAAAACCGAATAGCACACTTTCGGTGCTGAGTTAAGGATTCCGGCTTCTTTGTTGGACGATTTATTATTCTATAAGTTTTCTGGAAGTATTAATTGCAGTTGCTAAAAACAGCCGGAATGACTCATGTAGAAAAGTTAAAGTGGAAGATACTTATATGTTTTTTATATCAGAGATGGCTGTCTTTGGCATACCTTGATTCTGTTATATTTACATATAATAAAACACACCCCATGAGTTTAACCTCATGGGGTGTATAAACTGTAGATCAGTATTGTTTAGTAAGAACCGTAGTTCCTGCCCTGGTTGCGTCTTCCGCCGCCACCGCCGCCGCCTTCCCTGCGAGGACGTGCTTCGTTAACGCTCAATCTGCGGCCGCTGTACTCTTTTTCGTGTAATTCTTTGATAGCAGTAAGGGCTTCGTCTTTTTCCGGCATTTCAACAAAACCGAAACCTTTGGACCTGCCGCTGTCGCGGTCGTTAATAATTTTAACGGATTCAACTGCTCCGTAAGCTTCGAAAAGGTCGCGAAGTTCGTCTTCAGTTGTCGTGTAACTGAAATTGCCTACGTAAATATTCATATTTTCTTCTCATAAAACTTAAGCTGCCATGTTTCTCTTCACAGGCTCCCCCACATGGCTTCAAGGAAAGGCCTGTATTACAACTACGCACGGATTCGCCTGTTCCGGCATTGGAATTGCCGCCGCAGGTAAACTTATGGAGGCTTGATGCAATTAAATCTTTTCTTGGTTCTTCAGCCTCAGAGTACGTTAGTGGTAATACAAGAATCTAGGATATTGTATTGAATTGGGAAGTTTAATACTCGGCCTTAGAGTTCAATTTCGTTTGGAAAACGTTATTGTATCTTTGGCTTTCTGGAATGCTGAAACTCAGAAAAAAAGACTGGGGACTTTTGGATACTACTGTTAAATGCTCTTTTCTAAAAGTCGCAACCAAAGCATCATTATATATTCTCTCGAATAATAATGCCTTCGCTGTTTCAAAGATCTGTGCCGCTGGAAACGGTTTCCCGTTTTTCAGCATCGGTGGATTGCACAACAATTCACCAACGGCGCAATAATACATGTAAAATTATGTTTGTCAAGAGACTTATTGAATTAAACCGTTATAAAATATTACTTTTTTATCTCAGCCTCGAAGATCAAAATATGAGTTTTCGGAAGAAAAAACTAGATTTGAAGTATGATAAGTTTGGTTTCTGAGAGTTTTTAATATATTTAAAGCATTAATCCCAGAATTATTTTTATTGTTACGAAATATCCAGAATAGACTTCTTAAGGTAAAAATCAGCTCAAAAACGGCCCTGATGCACACAAATACCGATTAAATATAAAAAAAATCGCAATTATTTTAAAAAATACCTTGACAGCAAGCTGTGTTGTCTTTATATTGAAGTGGAGTGAAGTGGACCAATTTGGATTAAAGTTGAAAGAAAAGGGATATTTTAGATTTATTTTGACGAGATTAGAGTAAAACCATGTTCAGAGGCCAGTTTACGGCAAAGATAGACGAGAAGGAGCGGTTCAAATTACCAGCCGCATTTAGAAAATCTCTGTCCGATGATTACTCTGATGATGTGTTCATCACCTCGATGGATGGACAAGTTGCACTACTTTACCCTCTTCAGGTATGGAATGAGATCGAGGAGAGGATCTCAAGACTGCCCAAAATGAATCCTTCTAAAGAGCGTTTCCTGAGGATTACAAACTATTTTGGTTTGCAATCCAAACTGGACACGCAGGGCAGAACGAGCCTTCCTCAGGCTCTCAAAGAAAGCGCCGAGTTGAACGGCGATGTGGTCGTAATGGGGATGCAGGATCACTTCGAAATATGGAACAAGGCTAAGTTTGAATCGAAGATGACAACCGAGCCGTTTACCGACGAAGACAGGAAAATACTGGAAGAAGAGGGATTGTAAAGGTTAATGGTATTTACCCTTGGTTACAAACTTCTCACAGAGAATGCGGCATCAACCTGTGATGCCGGAAGAAGTTTTAAATTACCTGGATCCAAAGCCGGGAGGTACGATTGTGGATTGCACCCTTGGGGAGGGTGGCCACACGGAGATGATCGCCGACCGGATTGGAATAGATGGAAGACTGATCTGCTTTGATCTTGACAGCGAGCTCATTGAAATAACAAAAGAGCGTTTGCTCAATATAAAGCCTAGAATCGATTTTCTTAACGCGAACTTCAAGGAGATCGGTGAAAAGCTCGATGCTTTAGGTATTTCAAAGGTGGATGGAATACTGGCCGATCTTGGCGTTGCCTCCTATCACTTCGATGTGGCTGAACGGGGGTTCAGCTTCCGCGAAGAGGCAGCGCTCGATATGAGGCTCGACAGGCAAAGCGGCAATACAGCCGCCGACCTGGTGAATAATGAACCTATTGAAAAGCTCGAGCGGATTTTCAGAGAATATGGGGAAGAGAAAAACGCGAGAGCGATTGCGAGAAAGATAGGCGAGGAAAGAAAAAAAGGGAAAATCGAAACAACACTGCGGCTTGCCGGAATAGTCGAATCGGTAGCCCGCAAGAAATATCACGAGATTCATCCAGCGACGAGGGTCTTCCAGGCCCTGCGGATAGCGGTGAACAAAGAATTAGAAGGCTTGAGTGAGTTTGTCCATGAAGCAGTGGAGAGACTTACTTTGGGGGGAAAACTGGTGGTTATAAGTTTTCATTCGTTAGAAGACAGAATAATCAAAAACAGCTTTAATTACCTGGCGTTGGAGTGTGTCTGCCCGCCGGAGTTTCCGGTATGCAGGTGCGACAAGAAGGCCGAGGTGCATATTCTTACCCGGAAACCGGTAATCCCCAAAGATAATGAGATAGAAGGAAATCCGCGGAGCCGCAGTTCGAAATTGCGCGCCTGCGAGAAAATATAAAATGAAGTATAAAAGAGGAAATCAGAAGAAAAAGCTTGTGAACACGGAGATTGTCCGTGTTCAGGATAACAAGAAGAAAGAATTGATAATCATCTTCTGTTTTATCGCGACCATTTTCTCACTGGTTTTCTTTTATGTTTGGCAACGGCTGGCGAACGTCGAGCTGGCTTACAAAATTGAAAACGTAAAAAAAGAATTAAAGAAAGAGGAAGAGGTCAACTCTATCCTTAAATTGCAATACGAGCAGCTCTCCGACCTTAAAAGAGTAAGACAACTTGCGACGACTCAGCTTGGTATGAAAGAGCCGGGTAAAAATGAATTGGTGACTCCCAAGCCGATCAAGCTGAATGTAGATCCTGTTACGAATGATGAGCTTGTATTGACCAGACGTGATAATAAAAAACACGGAGAAGTAAACAGATGAAGGCCCAGCAGCAGGAAGTAATAAGGAAGAACCGTCTTATATTCGTCGGTATCTTTTTCCTTATCTGGGCAGGGTTAATTATTCATAAACAGGTTGAACTTCAGTTCAGTAAAAGAAGTTTTCTTATCAGTAAAAAAGAGGAGCAGCAGACGGGTATAGTAAAGCTGATCCCTCAGCGCGGCAGGATTATCGATAGGAATGGCCGTTCGATGGCGATGAGTATGGATGTCGATTCCATCTATGCTGTACCATATGAAATCGAAAATATAGATAAAACAGCGAGGGAAGTCTCGGAAAAACTACGCATCGGTTATCGTAAAGTTTTAAGTAAACTTCGTTCAAATAAAGGTTTCGTATGGCTTAAAAGAAAAGTCGAGCCATATGAAGCCCGTGCGATTTCGAATGCCGATATAAAAGGTATATACAGCTATAAAGAGAATAAACGGTATTACCCTCATGATGATCTTGCATCTGCGGTTCTCGGGTTTGCGGGAATAGATAATGATGGGCTTGCCGGGATTGAGTATCAATACGACGAAATCCTAAAAGGCAAACCCGGAGCGATTATTGCTCTTAAAGATGCGCGCCGGAAAAGAATTACAACAGGCCAGCTGATAAAGAATGTTCCTACCAGCGGCGAAGATATCGCGTTAACAATTGACAGTACAATACAGCAATACCTCGAAGAGGAGCTTAACGCCGCTTCAACGAAATATAAAGTTAAACAATCCTTCGGGATTATCATGCAACCGTATACAGGAGAAATCCTGGCGATTGCCTCATACCCTTCATATGATCTTAACCGTTATTATATCTTTTCACCGGATATCCATAAGAACCGGGCTATCCAGATTGCTTATGAGCCAGGTTCTACCTTTAAGATTGCGACAGCAGCAGTTGCGCTGGAGGAAAAGCTTGTAAAAGAATCCGATAAGTTTTTCTGTGAAAACGGATCAAAACAAATTGGCGACAGGGTTATCAATGATTACAAACCGTTCGGAACTTTGAACTTTGAGGATATTATCGTTTATTCGAGCAACATCGGGATTCTCAAGGTTGGCGAAAAAATTGGTAAAGAGAAGTTTTATAAATGGCTAAAGTTTTTTGAATTCGGTGAAAAAACCGGGATAAATTTACCGGGTGAAAACCAGGGTATCCTCAGGCCGACCTCGAAATGGTCGCAGGATTCGCTTGCATCCATCTCTTTCGGACAAGAGATAAGCGTTAATTCATTGCAGCTCCTCCGCTTCGTTAGCGCTATCGGTAACGGTGGCTATCTTATCAAACCGAAGATTTTCCTTGGTGATGATCCCCTGGGGACAACAAACGAAAAGAAAAAAATTCTCTCGGATCGTGTATGTGAAAGCCTCAAACATATGATGATTGAGGTTGTTAACAGAGGTACCGGTAAAAAGGCGCAAATCGAAAATTATATCACTGCCGGAAAAACGGGTACCGCGCAAAAGGTCGGGAAAAACGGTGGTGCGTATCTGGCAAATAAGTATATTGCCTCTTTTGTAGGTTTTGTCCCTGCCGATAATCCGCAGATTGCTATGGTTATTGTAATGGATGAAAACGTTGGACTGACGGACGGCGGCGATGTCGCTGCGCCGGTTTTTGCTAATGTTGCTGAAAAAACTCTCCGTTATCTTGGTGCTGTTCCTGAGGATGAAAAACGTTATTACAAGATGCCGGGTCACCTTGATGAGAAAACATATAAGTATCTACTTGCTGATTTTCGCTTAAAGACGAAGTCGATTGAGAATGCATACCTTTCCAGTGGGGAGGTTGTTATAGATGAGGTTTCCGGCCTGGATAACGGGGTACGCAATGTGATTATGCCGGACTTGCGGGGCAAGAGCTACCGTGAAGTTTTCGAGATACTTACAAAGTTGAATCTTTATCCTCAATTAGTCGGCAGCGGGATGGCTTATAAACAGGTGCCAGGGCCAGGCGTTCTGGTTGAATCGAAAAGTAAATGCCATGTTTATTTTAGCAGGAGCGGGAGCTAGGAATGGTCGAACTTAAAAAGATGAAAAGTCTTAAAGAAGTTTTGCAACCCTCTGATCTGTTTATTTATAACAATCAAAAAAATATCTCAATCAGCGGTGTTAAATATGATTCCCGCAAAGTTGAAAAGAATGACCTGTTTGTAGCTATTTCCGGGTACAAAACAGATGGAAATATATATATAGATGATGCGGTTGAACACGGCGCTGTTGCGATTGTAACGGATCATAAACAGGAAACGCCGCTGGAAGCCGTATGGATTGAGAATAAAAACCCCAGGCGGGCATTGAGTATAATATCCGCGAATTACTATGAACATCCGTCAGAGCGCATTAACCTGATCGGAATCACAGGCACTAATGGTAAAACCACTACAACCTATATTATCCAGACCATACTCGAGACGCTTCATCAAAAGGCAGGAGTTATCGGGACAATCGGCTATCAAACCGGAAAGGGGGTGATCAAATCTTCCCGCACAACTCCAGAGGCGCCCGAGATAAATCAATTTCTTTCGGATATGCTCGCCGGGGATTTTAAGTATTGCATTATGGAGGCTTCGTCTCATGCGCTAGTGTTGGACAGGGTCACTGACCTTAAGTTCAAGACGGCAATATTTACGAATCTCACAAATGACCATCTCGATTATCATAATAACCTGGAAGATTATTACCAGGCGAAGAAAAAATTGTTTGGCCTTCTCCGCAAGGACGGAGTGATAGTACTAAACATTGATGATGATTACGGGAAACGTTTAAAAGAAGAACTTACAACATCTGATTCAAAGATTATAACCTATGGCTTGGCTAAAGATGCCGATATCAATATTCTTGAATATGAACTTATGCCGCTCTCGAGCAGGTTAAAAATTAGCATTTTCGGCGAAGTATTTGAATTTGATACACAGCTGCTTGGTCTTGCCAACATATTTAATTTGGCAGCAGCTATAGCAACGACAATTGCAGAAGGTTTTGATTATAAAAAAATTATTGAAGGCGCAGGAAAAATCAAGAATGTCCCGGGAAGAATGGAAAGAGTCGAAGCAGGGCAAAAATTTAAAGTAATCGTCGATTACGCTCACACACCAGACGCGCTTAGGCAGCTTCTAATGTCTGTTCGCCAGATAACCGATGGTAAGGTAATAACAGTGTTCGGTTGTGGCGGAGACAGGGATAAAACTAAACGGCCGATGATGGGAAAGCATGCCGCCCATCTCAGCGATTTCAGTATTGTGACTAACGATAATCCTCGGACTGAAGAACCGGGCGCAATTATCAGGGATATTCTCACCGGTATGCGGGGCGAGACGGATGAGAAAAATTATACTGTGATAGAAGATCGCGCACAGGCAATAAGCAATGCAATATTAATGGCAGAAAAAAATGATACGGTCGTGCTAGCAGGGAAGGGGCACGAGGATTACCAGATAATAGGGGCCACGGTGTCACATTTTGATGATAGGGAAGTGGCTAGAGAGTTTTTATTAAAACAAGAGGCCGGGGACTGATGTTATTAAAAACTGAAGATATATTAAAAAATCTCGAGATAATCAGTGGCCGGGATTCTATTTCTAATGAAGATCTTATTACCGGTTTTTCAATTGATACTAGAACGATTAAAGAGGGTGAAGTTTTCATCGCGATTAAGGGCGAGAATATTGACGGATCCAATTATATTGACGAAGCGATAACAAAAGGGGCGGCTTTTGCTATTACCGGTAAAAATCAAATGAATAAATTCTCAGCAGAGAAAGTCCTGATTACGAAAGATTCAACGGAATCTCTACAGAAGCTGGGCAGGTTGGCGCGTGATAAATCAGGCATGAAATTTGTTGGCATCACAGGCAGCGCAGGGAAGACCACCACAAAAGAATTTACACATGCTATCTTGAGCGGTTCTTTTAATACCGGTAAAACCTGGGGTAATTTCAATAATCTTTATGGCCTTCCTCTCTGCCTTGCGAATATGCAAGGTGATGAAGAGGTATTTGTCGGTGAAATGGGGATGAGTTACGCAGGGGAATTGACTAAACTGGTTGAAATCGCTGATCCGGATGTGGGTGTCATTCTGAATGTACATCCGGTACACACAGAGCATTTTAATTCTATAGAAGATGTAGCGAGGGCTAAGGCAGAATTATTCGCGCATATGAAAAAAGGCGCGATTGCAGTCTATAACTCTGATAATAAATGGAGTAAGGCTGCAGCTGAATTGAGAAAAGGGAAACGGTATTCGTTCGGAATACTTAACGAGAGCGATGTGATGGCCTGGGATATCAGGTACCACGGATTTGAGGGGACAGAAATAACGCTTGTCATCAAGGGTAAAACGGAGGAAGTATTCATCCCGCGTTTTGGCCTTGGGAATGTATATAACTTTCTTGCGGCGGTTACAGCGGCCCACGCTGCCGGCGCGGAACTTAACAATTTAAATGGGAGGCTGGAAAAAATGGCAGTAGCAGCAAGTAGAGGGAATGTATATAAGCTGGCGAATAACATTACACTGGTTGATGATTCATACAATTCAAATCCAGTTGCGATGGAGATGCTCCTCAGGTTTATCGAAAGATACAAAACCGAAGGAAGAAAAGTAATCGTTGCCGGTGATATGCTCGAACTGGGAAGATCCGCTAATGAAGAACATATGAGAATAGGTAAACTAATTGCCAATTCGGATATCGATTTTCTTGTTGCAGTCGGTGATCTCTCTAAAAAAATAGTTGAGGGAGCAATGGAAGAAGGAATGGAAGAGGAATCAATCAAGCATTTTGAATCCTCAAAGGATGCTTCCGCAAAAATCGGCTCGATTATCCGTAAAGATGATTTTGTCCTCGTTAAGGGCAGCAATAGTGTGAAAACCAGCGCAATCGTTAAAAAAATTCAGGAGGTCTTTAAATAGGTAAGGCATATGATAGCTGATTTATTATACAAGTTATCCGAGCATTGGGGCCTCTTTAATGTATTCAAATACATAACATTCAGGGCAGCTCTTGCCGTGATTACTTCTTTGATTATTTCTCTTGCCCTTGGGTCTCTATTGATCCGAAGGCTGCAACAGTTCCAGATTGGTCAGCACATTCGTGAAGAAGGCCCGAAATCACATCAATCCAAAGCCGGAACACCGACTATGGGTGGAATCCTGATTATAATCTCGATAGTGATTTCAGTCCTCCTTTGGGGTGATTGGTCAAATAAATTCCTCTGGATTGTGACTATCTCGTTAATTGGCTTTGCGTTAATCGGCGGTCTTGATGATTACATTAAGATAGTGAAAAAGAGAAATAAAGGATTATCCGCCAAAATGAAATTTGGCAGCCAGATAATACTATCAGGCGCAATCGGTACAGTATTGTATTTAATATCTCAAAATGACGGATTCAATACTGTATTGCATTTTCCATTTTTCAAAACCCTGACCCCGGAACTCGGATTGTTGTTTATACCATTTGTGATAATTGTTATTGCCGGTTCATCGAATGCAGTAAACCTCACTGATGGATTGGATGGCCTGGCGGTTGGTTCTGTAATGATCGCAGCAGCAGCATATGCGGTGTTCGCATACGCTGCCGGTAATGCTGTTGTTTCAGATTATCTGAACATCGCTTTTGTAAAAGGAGTCGGTGAGATTACGGTATTCATGTCAGCTTTGCTTGGAGCCTGCATTGGTTTCCTCTGGTTCAATTGCCATCCAGCTCAAGTATTTATGGGCGATGTAGGATCACTTTCGCTTGGGGGAGTTATCGGGACAATAGCGGTTTTATGCAAACAGGAAATACTGCTTGTAATAGTTGGTGGTATTTTCGTGATGGAAGCACTTTCAGTAATCATCCAGGTGTTTTCTTACAAAACAACCGGGAAACGGGTGTTTAAAATGGCACCTCTGCATCATCATTTTGAATTATCAGGCTGGTCCGAATCCAAGGTCGTTGTTCGATTCTGGATTCTTGCGATTTTATTTGCACTTGTCAGTCTGACAACTCTAAAACTGAGGTAAAACAGGATATGCTGATTAACACAGAGCAAATTAAAAAAACACGATATGTCATAGTGGGAGCGGCAAGAAGTGGACTTTCTGCAGCTGAATTTCTAGCTGCACATGGCGCCAAGGTGACGGTAAGTGACAAGAAAACAGTTGATCAGTTAAATGGTAATGTTGAAAAAATGAAGCAGCTGGATGTTGACCTTGATCTTGGTGGACACACAGAGAAAAAATTTCTTAAAGCAGATTGCATAGTTCTGAGCCCTGGTGTGCCAAAGGAGATTGCACAAGTTGTCAAGGCGAGAGAAGCCGGTATTGAAGTCATCAGTGAGGTAGAGCTTGCCTTCAGACATACAGATGCACAGGTGATTGGTATCACCGGCTCAAACGGTAAGACGACTACAACATCCCTTACAGGGGCAATTTTCAAAGAAGCCGGGTACAATTCCCTCACATGCGGAAATATCGGTAATTCCTTTATCGGAGAATTAAAAAGACATCCCGAGACCGAGTACTTTGTTGTTGAATTAAGCAGTTTTCAATTGGAGACAATCAAGAGATTCAAACCTTCAATTGCCAGTATCCTGAATATTACTCCGGATCATTTAGATCGTTATTTCAATTTTAATGAATATGCTGATGCGAAAGCGCAAATCTTCATGAATCAAACCGGTGATGAATCTGCCATTTTGAATCATGATGATATCTACCTGAAAAAATTAGCACCGAATCTTAAATCTAAAATTTTATGGTTTTCCTCTCACGAGCCAGTTGCGAATGGTTGTTGCCTTAAAGATGGCAAAATCTGTCTAATGGAAGATGGAAAACTGGTGTATGAGTTTGATCCTTCGATGTTGATTATCAAAGGACCACATAATATAGAAAATTTCATGGCATCATGCCTAATGGCGAGAGCTGCTGGTATTGATGTGGATTCAATCAAGCGAGCAGCTTCAGCTTTCAAACCGATCGAACACAGGCTTGAATTTGTTAGAAAAGTTCTCGGTGTGATGTACTACAACGATTCAAAAGCCACCAATATTGATTCCACTATCAAAGCTCTGGAAAGTTTTGAAAAGAATATAATCCTAATCCTTGGAGGTAAGGACAAAGGCGGCGACTTTACCACTCTGGAATCCTATCTGAAAACACGTGTTAAAAAGGTTATTTTGACCGGTGAGGCTGGAGATAAAATCAGGGAACAGATAGGGGGAATGGTTGATTTTGTCCAGGAACGAAAGTTTGAATATGCGGTTAATGCTGCAATCGGGGTAGCTCTTCCTGGAGACATTGTATTGCTCGCCCCGGCATGTGCCTCTTTCGATGAGTTTGAGAACTATGAAGAAAGAGGAAGGAAGTTTAAAGAAATAATAGGTTCCATGACAGGAGGGGACAGCCTGGATGGCTAAAAAGTTAGCACAGGATAGATTGCTTTTCAGCATAATACTTGTGATGCTCAGCTTCGGAGCTGTGATGGTGTTTTCCAGCTCGGCCGTCCTTTCTATGGATTTATATGGTAATTCATATACTTTTGGTGTGAAGCATCTGTTGATAGTAGGAATGTCATTAGTCCTGATGATCCTTGTCTCTAACCGGGATTACAGGAAACTGATAAATAAGTCTACAATAACAGTACTGCTCCTAACCTCCCTTGGTTTGCTGGTGCTGGTTCTCTTCCTCAGCCCGGTGAATAATACGTATAGATGGTTTAGATTTGGTATGTTTTCGTTTCAGCCTTCAGAGCTGGCAAAGATTTCACTAGTATTATTCATCGGGTACTTTTTATCAAAACACTATGACCGGATAAACCACAGCCCTTTAAAGGTTATGCCTGTATTCTTTATTGTACTGGTTATTTCGGGTTTAATAATCATCGAACCTGATGTCGGTACAGCCCTGACCATATTGTTTATAGTAATAACAATGTTCTTTGTTGCCGGGCTTTCCCTACGGTATTACATAGCGGGCGGAATTGGATTGATTGGAGTTTTATATTACCTTGTTGTTAATTCCGATTACAGGACAGGGAGGGTACTTGCTTATATAGATCCATGGGCTGATCCTCTTGGGTACGGTTTCCAACCGATTCAATCAATGATTGCAATTGGAAGCGGTGGCCTTTTCGGAGCCGGCCTGGCTAAAGGAACACAGAAATATTTTTATCTTCCAACTCCACATACTGATTTCATCTATTCAGTTATTGGCGAGGAACTTGGTTTTATTGGTTCAATGGTTCTTCTTATTCTCTTCGGTGCGTTGTTGTGGCGTGGCTTGAGGATTGCGAAAAGAGCTCCTGATCAACTTGGTAAAATTGTCGCAATAGGTATCACTGTAATGTTTGTTGCACAAGCTTTTATAAATGTAAGCGTAGCGACGACGCTTTTGCCGACAAAAGGAATTCCATTACCGTTTATCAGTTTCGGCGGAACTGCAATGATATTTAATCTTATTGCTGCGGGTATATTACTTAATATTTCAAGGTATACGACATGAGTAGAGCAAAATCAGTAAATAATCTAAGAGTATTGATAGCCGGAGGCGGTACTGGTGGACATATATTCACCGGTATAGCGATGGCTGAATATATCAAGAAAAATTATCCGGATACTAAAATCCTGTTTGTCGGTACCAGATATGGACTGGAAAAAAGGATTGTACCCGCGATTGGATTTAAACTGAAATTCATACTGGTACGTGGATTGAAGGGTAAGGGATTATTACAGACAATCAGAAATCTTATCATACTCCCAATCGGTATTGTACAGTCATGGTTTATCGTAACGACTTTTAAACCGGATATTATCCTGGGTGTAGGTGGATATGCATCTGGGCCAGTCGGAATTGTAAAATCAAAAAAGTCAGTATTAATTATAATTGAACAGAATTCAGTTCCTGGATTGACAAATCGGATGCTCGCCAAAAAAGCCGATTTTGCTGCTATTGCTTATGAAAAAGCTGAAGATGGACTCGAATGTAAAACTATTCTAAGTGGTGTTCCATTGAGAGATATATTCTTTAGTACACCGCTCTCAAAAGAAACTAAAAAGAAAAAAATGATCTTGATCCTTGGTGGTAGCCAGGGGGCAAGGAATATCAATACACTGGTAATAAATTCAATAAAACTCCTGAATTCGAAAAAGAATAAAATCAGAATAGTTCATCAGACCGGAGAGTTGGATTACCAGAGAGTAAAAGATAGCTATAATGTCGCAGCTTTTGAATATGAAGTTATACCTTTTATAGATAACGTAATTGACAGATACGGGGAAGCCGATCTGGTAATCGGACGCGCAGGGGCGATTACTACAGCTGAGATCATCCAGATGGAGATACCCTCTATTTTGATTCCGTTGCCGAATGCAATTTACAATCATCAATATTTCAATGCGCATGAATTGGCAGAAAAAGGTGGATCAATTCTTTTAGAGGAAAAAGATGTTACCCCGGAGATATTTAAAAAGTCGATAGAAAAGTCGTTATCTGATTCAGGTTCAAAAAAGATGAAAGCGGCTGTAAGAGAAATAAAGAAAGGTAATCCGGCGGAAATTATTATGAAAAAAGCGCTGGAAATCCTGGCTGAAAGGGACCAGAAATAATGAAAAGAATGGGTAAAACCGAAAATATACATTTTGTCGGTATTGGCGGAATCGGTATGAGTGGAATCGCTGAAGTGCTGTTAAACATGGGTTTTAAAATTTCAGGTTCCGATTTGAAGATTAATCCGATTGCAAAGCGTCTTGTCAAATTGGGCGCTACAATTTCGGAAGGCCATAAAGCTGAGAATATCAGTGGGACAGATGTGGTTGTTTATTCATCGGCTGTTGATGAAACCAACCCGGAAATAGCTGAAGCGCACAGATTGCAGATCCCTGTTATTCCAAGGGCTGAGATGCTTGGTGAACTAATGAGGATGAAATACTCGATAGCAATATCCGGTTCTCATGGGAAAACCTCGACCACTTCATTAGCTGCTAATATTTTGCATAATGCCGGCCTGGATCCGACGTTTGTGGTCGGTGGAAGATTGAAGATATTTGATTCGAATGCAAGGTTGGGAGGAGGAGATTACCTGGTTGCTGAGGCTGATGAGAGCGATAAATCATTCCTGAAGTTATTCCCAACCCTGGCAGTTGTTACTAATATAGATGTTGAACATCTCGATACATATACAGGGATAGAGGATATCAAAGATACTTTTATCCAGTTCTTAAATAAAGTGCCGTTTTTTGGCGCAGTGATAATCAATATTGATGATCAACACACACAGGAAATTATACCTTCTTTAGAGCGAAGGATTATAACTTACGGTTTAAATAGCCAGGCAGATATTATAGCCAGTAAAGTCGAGCTCAAACAGTTTACGACATCCTTTGATGTCTCAATCTACGGAAAAGATATGGGACGAATTATACAGAAAATACCCGGCAAACATTCTGTCTACAACTCGCTTGCGGCAATTGCGGCAGGGAATGAAATTGGTATAAATTTTAAAGAAATCCAGGACGCTCTTGCGAAATTTGAAAATGCGGAAAGACGTGTAGAGGTTAAAGGTGAGGTTAACGGTATCACCATTCTTGATGATTACGGTCATCACCCGACAGAGATTATTGCAACCTTGAAAGGCCTGAAAGAAGGCTGGAACCGAAGGATAGTAGCAATTTTTCAGCCGCACCGGTATTCAAGAACTCATGCCCTGATGGAGAATTTCCAGAGGGCGTTCTATCAGAGCGATATAGTTTTTGTAACCGATATTTACCCGGCCGGTGAAAAAAATATCTACGGTGTAGATTCAAAAACATTAGCAGAAGGAATTAAAAAATTCGGTCATAAAGCTGTCAATTATGAGCCCGATAAAATAAAAATCGCGGATCAGGTTATACCACTTTTAAACCCGGGTGATATCGTTATCACACTGGGAGCGGGTGATATCTGGAAAATAGGCGAGGAAATCGTCGAGAAATTAGTAAAGAAAGGTAAATAATGCCAGGAACCGCAAAAAGCGAAAGCAGTATGTATCTGCGCAGTACACAACGTCATAACGTAAAGCGTCTTACAACAAAGGCAAGGCTGTTACGTGTGGTGAGGTTTGTTCTGCCGAAGTTTTTGTTTATTGCGATTGTTATTATTCTTGGCAATTTTATATGGAATGAAATCAGGGAAGAACAGGTTTTCACCATTACTAAAGTGGAACTTTCGGGATGTAAATATACTAATCCAAAGACAGTAGCCCGGCAGGTATCAAAATTCAAGGGTGAGAATCTATTTAAAACTGACATAGATTTGATCAATGAAACAGTAAAAAGAAATCCCTGGGTAAGAACTGTAAAGACTGTGAGAAAGATACCGAATACATTATCGATCCAGGTTGTTGAACATATGCCAATTGCAATTGCTAATTTTGGTTCAACTTTTTATCTTATTGCGAATGACGGAGCGATTGTTGATATTCTAACAAAAGGTGATCCTAGTTTCAGCCTTCCGATAGTAAATCTCTCGAGTGAAAGTGATAACAAAATAGCACGTCAAAAGATTGCCGCCGCGGGATTACTTCTAGAAAACATAAGAGATAAACATCCTGAGATATTCAATGTTATTTCAGAAGTTCTTGTATCCGATGATATGCAGGTTGCACTACTTTTAAATAATGACAAGAACCTGCTAATCGTAAACGAAAAGGATAACGGAGCGGCGATTATGAAATATCTCGGAATCTTTCAGGAGATAAAGAAAAATAATCCGGAGGGAGCGATAGTTGATCTCCGGTTTAACAAACAAGTCGTAGTGAAGCCGGATAGCAGGAAAATATAGAGATATGGGAAGAAAAGCGGAATACATTGCAGCGATAGATCTTGGAAGCAGCAAGACTACTTGTGTTGTCTGTGAGATAGAAGACAACCAGATGGAGGTTGTTGGTTTCGGTAATGTCAAAGCTAACGGCTTAAAGAAGGGTATGATTATCAATCTCGAAGAGGCAGTTTCTTCAGTGAAAGCGGCAGTTGAAGAAGCGGAATTGATGTCCGATATCTCGATAGGTGCTGCTTTTGTCGGTGTTGCTGGAACTCATATATACAGTTTCAATAGCACAGGCGCTACCGAAGTTACGGGGAAACATGGCGAGATTGATAATAATGATATCCAGGATGTGATTGAAGCAGCACAGGCTGTAGAAATTCCTGAGGATAAAGAAATCATTCACCTTATCCCGATGGAATTTACAGTGGATGAGCAAAGTGGCATTACTGATCCGATTGGTATGACAGGCAGTAGACTGGAAGTAAGTGTGCATATCATCAGTGGTTCAGTATCGAGTGTGAAAAATATTATCAGTTGTCTTAATCGCGCTGGGATCGAGGTTAAAGATATTGTCTCGAATCAACTTGCTTCTGCTGAAGTTACAGTCGGCAAGGATGAGCGGGAGCTAGGCATCGCGGTTGCTGATATCGGCTCAGGTACAACCGATCTCGCGGTCTTTGTTGATGGACATCTGGAATATACATCGGTTCTGCCTATTGGTGGTGATCACTTTACTAACGACATTGCAGTTGGATTGAGATTACCGATCCTTGAAGCGGAAAAAGTGAAAATTGCATATGCCGATCTTCTTGATGATAACGGCAGAGATGAAATACATGTCTCACTTAATCAGGACAACAGGAAAATACGTGAGAAGACGATTGATACACATCTTCTCAATGAAATCCTGATACCGAGGGCTGATGAGATTATCAGCATTATCAGGAAAGAACTTTCTAGATTTGGATATGAAAACGATATTAATGCAGGCCTGGTATTAACCGGTGGTGGAGCTCTTCTTAGAGGTCTACCTGAAGTGGCTGAGAATATTCTTGGCCTTCCGGTAAGACTTGGTACTCCAATTAATATCGAAGGTTTCTCAGAGGTTATCGATAATCCTATGTTCTCATCAGTACTGGGAATACTCCAGTATGGATATATGAATGTGTCTCAAAACAGGTTCAGTCCCTTTATTAAGAAAAA
>JAFGBY010000147.1 GCA_016932915.1 Acidobacteriota bacterium
CATTATAAATGATGCAAATCTATGCACTTCTTCATGAAGCAAGAACGGCTGAGGCATTCTTGAAGTGAATTTCTTCCAGCCGCCGAGTTCCACCTCCCCGAATTGAGGATGGTTAAATTTGACCCACCCTGTCCACATCGAGCTTTGGTTTACGTTGTCATTGAACTTCTGCTTCTCGATGTCTTTTACGCTTCCCCACCATCTCGATTCTTCATTTTTCTCCGGCTTTTCACCAGGGGCTCTGTACTGCTCTTTATCACTTATATATAATTCACCGACCATCGCGTAGATTCCGAGGCCTGCATAGCAGAATTCATCGAAGTCGCCGTAAGTCGTATACATATCATCCTTCACGACGAGATATCTGTAACCGGGGATTATCTTCTCGCCTTCCTTGCCGAGAAAATCATAGACCTTGATATCCTTCGGAGGATATACTCCTGATACCTTACTGCTTGGCCCCCTCAGTATCATCCCGCCCGTGTTGTGCATATTAAAAGCAAAAGAGATATTCGGTTTGGTCAGCAGGAAATTAGTAATAGCGAGTGTGACTTTTGCCGAATTCGGATACAAACCGGCGCCTGATTGTACATAATACGGCCTCCAGTTAAATCCATAATTGCGGTTCATGTCGACATAACCCGGGCCGTCCTCGTTAAGTTTTCCGTCACCGTCATTATCGATTCCCTCAGTTCCGAGGACAGTCCATTCGCCTTTTTCCCCGGGTTTAACTCGTACCATCACACGTGGATCATCGGGATCACTTTTGTACTGGCCATTCGGATCCTTGATTCTCATCTGGGTTATTTCGCCGTCCCCGTTGATATCCTCGTAATCATCCTCATCGACCAGGCCATCACTGTCATCATCATGGGGTATTCGGGGAGTCCTACCGATATTGTATCCACCCGGATCATCGAAGAAGTGCGCCCTGCCGTCGACATTTACGATCGGGACAATGTAAAATACCCTGCTGTCGACCAGATTCTTGATCATCGGCAGTTCGTCATACTTATCAAGCAGGTAATACGCGAGATAGAGCACGCACTCGGTCGCCTGGATTTCGTTGCCGTGAATCGCGCCGTCCGCATATATACCCGGCTTGGAGGTATCGGCGCCGGTTGCCGGATTATTGATCGTAAGCAGCCAGATATCCCTGCCCTCTTCACTTTTACCTATCGATGTAAGAGTGGTCAGCTTCGGGTAGGCTTTATTTAAACTGCTTATTGCATCAAAAACGCTTTGCCCGTCATAATAATGATCAAATGAGAGTTTTACTTTATCCGCTGCAAAAGCCGGTTGAATACAAACCGACAGAAAACCGATTAATATAAGTAAGAATATATTTCTTCTCATTTCGCACCTCCAGCTTGAAGAGCAAAACTCTTTTCTGTATCTCTTATGGATGGGGCTTCAATCTTCAGTTTGAGTACAGTCCCCTCATCTCCACTTATCAGCCAGTTCAGTTCGAGGTCCGATCCGGATCCCTCGATGAGCGGCAACGGCTGCCTTTCTTTGCCCTCAATTACTTTAAACTCTTTACCGACCAGTTTCGCGACCACTGGTACCGGCGCTTTGCACCTCGTTGCGTGATGGGATGGAACAGGCAGAAAACCGTCATTTACTATCCAGGCTTTCACTCTCCATACATCCTTTCCGGCTTCCGTGATCTCTACTCTTGCGATATTCAACTTCGGCAGCAATCCGACCAGTTTCCTTACAAACGGTATTTGTTTATCGACCAACTCATCTCTTTTATCCACTGGTGGATTTATGAATGCATAAGGTTTAATGCCGCCTATCTCCACCTCTCCAAGGGTCGGGTGTTTATAGCTTGTCCATTTCACAAAAGCATCCGGATTAAAGTCAAACAGAGCTTTTTCCGAGGCATCCACCCCTTCCGAGGATTCGCTCTTCTGCATCTTGCGCATCATTTCGGCTATCTTGGTAGTCGAAAGCATCCCGCTTTTCAGCGCGTTGATGACCATATCTGCATTGAAGCCTTTTCTGCCGCTTTTATCGATGAAGGCCTGTATCCTGTCTTTTCCGAGGGCGATAAATTCTTCGTTGGTCATTTTTTCTATCTCATCCGCGCTGAGGCCATCTTCCGCTTTTTTCTCTTCCTTTACAGGAACTGTCCAGAAATCCATTGCGAAAGTGTAAACTCCAAACTGGAAATACGCCCATTCCTCGAATGTTCCGTTAGGAATCTCTTTGCTGTCCAGACGTTTACCGTCCAGCCCGGCTTCCTTCAGGTAATCTTTATACTTCGTGCTGATCTCTTCCCAGTATTTAACGTCGTTCCTGTTCGGGTTCACAACCGCGCCTACCCCGAGGAACATCAGGACCATATCCTCGGATAGTTCCTTATACCCTGTGAATTCACGAGCCATCTCGACCAGTTCTTTTATCGGATACTCTTTTTCCGGGTCAAGCCCGAAAGATTTTGCCATACGTTCCGGGACTTTATATTTATCTTTCCCAGCTTCTGATTTTTTATCGGTCGGTGGCAACTTAATTAATGTGTTAATACGGCTGTAGCTTAAAACCATCGCGATCTCGGGATGTGAATAAGCATATTCAAGGACTGCCCTGCTTTCACTTTCGCTAGCGGGCCACGGGCCGTCGGTTTTTGTATAGTTTTTAAACTCGTGCGGGAAATTATGCCCCGGGTTCGTTCCTCCCGGCCCATCCTCGTTGATCTCCCCGTCGCCGTCGTTATCGAGCCCCTCGGGGAAAATCCGGTAAATACCTTTTTCTCCCTTGGCAGTATCCGCTTTTTTCATCAATACCGGATTGCCCTCGACAAGCATCCATGTCCCGTCCGGGTGCTTCTGGCGCATAATGGTGATAATACCGTCCTTGTTCAGGTCATCCGGCCCATCTTCATCAGTCCGTTCATCGAGGTCATCATTGATTTTTTTCTTATTTAGAAAAGACTCATACAAAGGTTTATCGAAAAATCCCAAGTAGCCATCCGGGTTTGCCAGCGGTATCACATAGAAAGAAACCTCGTCCAGGTCGGCTTTCCAATCGGTCAGAAGTTTCTCGATTGTCTTTACCGCCGCAAAAGTGGCAACAGGCGAATCGCCTTCCATATTCGCGACCAGCAGAACCGCCGGGTTATTTTTATCCTTTACTATTTCAACCGCGAGGATCTCGCTCCCCCCGGCGGAAACACCGATTTTTTTTAAAGTGATTGTTTTGCCGTGTTCCAGGCCAAGCTTTACCAGCGCCTGGTTTAACTCCGCGGGTGTTTTATAATCATCGGCCGGGTAAACAGCCAGGTTGAAGCAAACTAATCCTATTATAAGAAACACAATATTTATACGCCGCATCAATTGTCCTCCTGGGTATTACCGATATACTAATCTATATAGCCTGAAAAAAACACATATTTAGAGAAATACTTTTTCCATATGTCATGCCGGGCTTGACCCGGCATCTTTATAGGAAAATTATCATACTGGAAAATAGACAGCAAAAAAGCACTACTATATAAGTTCTTTGTTGAATGATTCTTAAAGACCCCGGATCAAGTCCGGGGTGACAGAAAGCAGGTTCAGGTATCATACCTGAACCCGCAAAAAATGTGGGAGCCAGTTCCCCTCAATTCCACTCAGGACAAACCCCCTTGATTTTAGTCGTGACAAACCACCCGGCGATTCTTCCCGTGGGAGCCGATCACACCCGGCGATTAAGAAAAGTAAGTCATTTCCGCGAAAGCGGAAATCTTCGTATTAACTTTCTGCCGGATACTGTGTTCTCCATGGTATCCGAAACGTTTTCTTCTCAGATATTAAAAAATTCCGGAAACAGTCTGAAGACAGTTTCCGGCAAGAGCATGACGTCATATTTTTTCGCAGTATACCAGTCTCTAGTCAAACCGGGTGGGCTGCCACTCCCACTTTTACTGGGGCATAACCGATAATGAACAGCATATCCAAACGCCGGGTTAAAAATAATATTCAAATATATTTTATAATAATCAGAATATTACTTGACATTGATATATATTAAGATATAGTGGGTATTCCGGTGGTGGAGAACTACTGGAATTCGACGGAACGATCTTTGAAACATCGAGGGCAACACTATTCAAAAGAATATATTAGGTGCTAAGTTTACGAATTTGAAATAATAACTTCATAGTATGTAATCTTAAAAATCTCCCAATCTTTTCTAAGTTAGAAAAAGTCTTTGTTACCACTTTCGTGGCAAATGTAGTTAAAATAAATACAAATACAATCCCGAAATTGATATGGGCTGTAAGTCCATTCACTCAACGACCATAACCTAAAAAGAAGGCGCGATCAGCATCTGCCTTAAATTGTCTTATTCTTCCTTGAAGCCCCCAGCGGGCGGACGGGAGAAGATGATACAGACCGTCACCTGATGGTATACGGGTTTATTTTTAATGCCATTGAATAAACTCGTTTTCGATTAAATGGCAAGAACATTTTAGTAGAGAATTTAGATGAACATTTATGTAGGTAATTTTTCTTTCGATACCAGCGAAGACGATCTCCGCGGTTATTTCGAAGCGTACGGCAGCGTTGAAAGCGTAAAATTGATCAGTGACAGAGACACCGGCAGATCCAAAGGTTTTGGTTTTGTAGAGATGGAAAACAAATCGGAAGCTCTAAAGGCAATTAAAGAACTGGATAAGACAGAGAAAAACGGACGTACAATCACGGTTAACGAATCTCGCCCGAGAGAAAACCAGGACAATAGAAGATCAAAAAACAATCACAATTTTTATTAATAAATAATTGTAAGATCAAAATTTATACCCCGCTGAATTCAGCGGGGTATTTTTTTGTAATAAAGTATCGCTTCTATAACTTTCACGGTTAATTCACAGTGGGTGAAGCGGTTCAGGTTCTGGAATAAGAATTTGAATATTTTAAAGGATGAATGGAAAATCCATCTTGATTTTTCTATTACCTTAAAATGTCTATCCGGAGTACTTCAACAGCAATTTGGCAAAGTCGATACAAAACTGCATATCCTTAACGCCGAGTTTTATTTTGTAGTACTTTTTTTCATCATTTATATTCGATACCTTGCCAAGCATCTCAGCGGCATCCGCTTGAGCCACATCCGCAACCGAGAGGTAACCGGCTTCGAAGAAAGCCCTAGCCGCCACCGCGCCAACGCCGTTGATCCTCACAAGGTCGCAGAGGCAGAACAGTTCATCCGAGCCGGACGATCCGCTCTCGTAGTAATCCTTCGAGGTCTTGATTCCCTTTGCCTTTAGTTCCTGTAACTTCGCGCTGTCGGCATCCAGGAAGCTTTCCAATGGAACCGGCTTCTGAGTGAGGCTTCCGATCTCTCTTTTAAGTATAATCAAATACTCTTCCTGTATTCCAGTGCAAGCGGCGAAAGATGAAACTTCCTGAGAAGTGGATAGGCGTTTTTGCAGCTGAGCTATATTCGTAATACCCTGCTGCCTGATTGAATCAAAATTTTGATCGATATTATGCGAGAGCTGTCTGCGGCTCGGTAAAAGATCCTGTCTTTTGAGAATCTCTATATAATCCGAGAGTGATATAAAAGATGAATCTAGATTGTACAGCATGTTAACATTTCCTCTATTTGCCATTATAGCACAGAGCAGAGAATACAGAAGGAAGATTCTTCCAAGTGGTCGTTCCCCTTGTTACTTCGAAGGGCAGCGGCGAGTAATCTTTATTTGAGGTGATTCTTTACAGGAGCACGGTGTTGTCGCAGACCGCCTGCTCCGATTGTTCACTGAAGATAGTTACCGGCAAAAACCGTTCAACCATGGTATAAAAAAGAGCAATTCTGATTTAATCAATGATTTATTTCCTATAAAGATGCCGGGTCAAGCCCGGCATGACAATTCCTGGTATGGAACAGAAAAGCTTTTTATACCAATAAAAAAAGGAGCGGCATTGGATACCGCTCCGTAATATAAATTGTTTCAGGATTTCTAACTATTTCAATCCCATTTCCTTCAGGATGAAATCGGCTTCCGTGAATTTTTCTGCGATAAAGAGAACGTAGCGGATGTCTACGCTGATCGCGCGGGTGAGTTCCGGGTCGAATACGAAATCGGATATCATCGATTCGTAGTTGCCATCGAACAGGACTCCAACGAGCTCGCCCTTGGCGTTCAATACCGGACTGCCGGAATTACCGCCAGTGCTGTCTATTGTAGAGAGGAATGCCACCGGTACATCGTTATTCAGTGCCGGTACAGCATATGAACCGAAGTTTTTCGTCTTTTCCAGTTTGGTCAGTTTTTCAGGTACATTGAACGGGCTCTTGCCGGTATCCTTTTCAATTACACCTGCCAGGGTCGTGAACGGATCGTACATAACAGCATCTTTCGGTTTATACCCCTTTACATAGCCGTATGAAAATCTTACTGTGCCATTCGCATCCGGGTAGAGGAATCCGCCTTTAAATTTAGACAGGAAATCGATGAATTGGGGCCTGATCTCATTCAAGACGCCTATAAATTCCCTATCCCATTCTTTATTAACTTCAATAGTGCTTTCCAGCGCGGCGGCAAGTTTGAAGAACGGGTCGTTTATCGCCATAAGAGTCTTGGTATCTTTACCAAAGAGATCCAACTTTGCTTTTGTATCAATAAGTTTGGTTTCAGCATAAGCTTTCTTCACGAATTCATCAATCGCTTTATCCAGCTCATCTCCTGTGTTACCTTTAAACATCTCATCAATTGCTTCTATCCTGCTTCCTTCCGGCAGGCGTACAATTTCCTTCAATGTATCAGCAAACAGTTCAATCTGCGCGGGAACATAAAGCCCGTATTCGGTCATCTGCAAACGTCGTTTGAGAACCGGGACATCCCGTTCCTGGAATCCGGCATCTCTTTCAAGATCAGGTTTTTCTTTTTCGATGCTGTATTTATAGATTAAATATGCATCGCCTAAAATACTTGATGAGATGTTAAGCCCGGTTATTGCAAATTCCTTGGCAGAATTCTGTAATTCCCTATCGAATACCTCTTTAAATTTCTTATGCAATTCTTCATACTTCTTCAGTTCCGCTGGATTTGATGCCAGAGATTCAGCAATCTGCTTTTCTAACTGAATTTTTTTATCAAGCAGGTTTACCTTTTTCATTCCCTCGAGGTTACCCTGGAAATTTTTATACGCGTTTTCCAGGCCTTTTTTCAAACTTGCCAGTTTGATCGCCGCAGCCTGGTCTTTTTCGCTGTATTTATCAATAACGCCAACTATTTCCTCGATCTTATTAATAAACCTCGGATAAAAGACATTCTGGTAGTAATTAATGGAATATGATGTTCTGTACCTTTTAGTCTGGCCGGGATATCCAACAACGAATACGAAATCGTCATTTATCAATCCATCTTTGGCAATCTTCAGATACATAGCCGGTTTATAAGGCACATTATCCTTAGAATATTCAGCGCTTTTTCCATCCTTGGAAACATAAGCTCTAAGGAATGAGAAATCGCCAGTGTGACGAGGCCACATCCAGTTATCCGTCTCGCCACCGAACTCGCCAATAGCAACAGGCGGAACGTAAACAATACGGATATCTTTAACAATAAAGTATTTGAAGAGGTAGTATGCCTTACCATTAAGCATACTGCTTATTTCATAGCGGTAGCCGGGATTTTTCTTTTCAGCTTTCGCAACCACTTCCTTCGATACTTTTTCAAGAGTTTTTGTCCGTTCAACTGGATTTTTTATATCTTTGATTGCCTTATGGAAAATCTCGGTCACATCAGTGAAATCAATCGTTATCCAGGCCTCGTATCCCCGGGCGACGATCTCTTTATCAATCGTATCCGCAATGAATCCGTCTTTTATAAGATTGGTTACATCTGTACTGCTTCTCTGGACTGCGGTATAGGCAACGTGATGATTGGTGAGTATCAAACCCTTCTCCGACACAAATTCACCAGTTCCGCCACCAACCTGGCAGATCGCACTATTGATCGATGGTTTGCCGGGTTTAAATATTTCATCCGGACTTATCTTCAAACCTTTTGACTGAAGATTCAGTTTGGCAATATCTTTGAGCAGCCATTCACCCTCATCCGCATAAAGCGAAGTGAGCAGAAATACTGCAAGTGTTAAAACAATGATAAAACGTTTTCTCATTTAGACCTCCTATAGTCTTTTTTTCATCAGGATAATGATAAATATACCATACTTTATCAGTATACGCACACCCTGCTTGTAAGTTCATTTCGTGTTGTAACAATTGACAAATATAAAATAAAACGGAATTATGCATTTGAAGATAATTCTGTGGCTGAATAGTATTTTCATCATTTATTTTTCCATTATAATATAATTGATAGAAGGTGTGTTAAGGAGAACTAATAAAGAAATCTGTAATATTAGCATTAATAACGGTATTAATATTTTACTCAATTATCTTTGTTTATAGAGTAATTAATCTAAAGTTGAATTGAAAAAAGGCGGCTTCATGAAAAAAAATCCTGATGATGCATCTGCTTCAGATAAAAAAATAGAGAATATTATTAAAACAAAACAACTGAAAAAATGGGAAAACCTTTTATATCTTATTTTACTTATAACCTTATCGAGCCATATTTTATTCACTAACCTGGGTGACAGCACTCCATACTTTGATGAGCTTATTTATTGTAACGGGGAGCTACACCTGGATAATTTAAATGATAATCTCTTCTTCCCAAAAGGAGAATTAGCACGACTGTATAAAAGCAAACCCCCACTTAAAATCTGGATAAAATACCCGATCCTGAAAATATTCGGATTGAATATGTTTACACTTCGAGTTCTTGATGCCGCAATGGGCCTAATAGTAATAGTAATTATCTTCCTCATAGGAAAGAGGTTATCAAATGGCGCTTGTGGATTTTTAGCCGGTTTAATTTTTTTAACATTCAGTGGAATATACAATGCAGAATACGGCAGAATGAATGCTTATGAAACCGGCCTCGTACTAGGTGTGCTATTAGCTTATTATTTCTTTTTATTCCATTGGGAAACCAGATGGGGGCCGATTTTAGTTGGGCTTTTTATAGCTTTCGCATTCTATTTCAAGGTCATTGTTGCGTTCATCCCACTCGGCGCAATGGGTGTATACCTGCTCTACACAAAAAAATGGAAAGGGGTATTCAACCTTAAAATTGTGACTATGTCCGTTTCTATCATTTTACCGATCGCTGCCTGGTTTATTCCATTCTCATTACAAAACAGGACATACCTAAACAAACTTTTCATGCAGGATATTGGCAGGATAGTGGCGATTGAAAGGCCGGACGTCTATGCAACTGAACCTCTGTTTTATTTTAAAAGTTTATTCTGGACAACAGGAATCTGGGGCCCGATTTTTGTTTTAGCATTTTTAATGACGATTTACCGATGGATTAAAACTAAGGATAAGTATCTTTTCTTTTATCTTATCTGGTTTATTATACCTTTCATCGTTTTATCAATAACGACTAACAAAGCCCCACGATACCTTTTCCTGACATACCCTGCTCTCGCTCTGATGATCAGTTCTACTGTTTTCACAATTATTAAAAACATCAAACGAGATTTCGTCCTAGCAAAGCTAAGAATGAATACCACTGTTATTAAATACTCTGTTATCTTTATTGTAATAGCAATATCTCTGATAGCTTACATCCAGACAATAGGTAAAACAAAACCTTTTATCGTGCAGAATTTCCATGCGATAGCAAATTTCTGCAATTCAACGACAGATGGGAATATGTATCTAACCGATCCTGATGTGCGTAACTATAACTTTGCGTTCCGTGTCATAAAACATATTGACCAGGAAAGGATAATAGATGCCAGTAAAAAAGATCGCACAGAGCTCATAAAAAATCTCGGGAAAAACGATTGTGTAGTACTGTATAATCATACCATTCTGGATACTCTATATTTTAACAATTCAAATCATATAAAACCTGAAGAATATTCCTATGTTGATTTCACGAGTAGAGAAGAGCTTGGGAAATATTACAAATCAAGACGGAAAAAAGTCATATTCAGATCCGACAGCAATCTTACAGAATACTTAGTTTCAAAAAATGAGAGAGTAGTACGTTTTTACCCAAAAGATTCATTAGACAACCTCGACAATGAAAGTTTTGTCAGGTATTTATTACATATTACATTGCTCTCCGATGGAGAATACAGGAACAACACGGCCTACTATGTAAATCAACTTAATTCTGGAAATTATAACAGGGCGGAACTGATAGAGAGTTTTAAGTGCTATGCGGCTAATATGACTCCGGATGAATTGCCGATATGGTGGAAAAATGGTAAGCCAATCGGCCAGAAATCCGCATTTTTCTCTTTTGTCGATTTTTATAGACCAGACATTTCTGCAATGGTAAACGTAACGGGATTGAAAAAAAAGAATCTCCCGATAACTCTTTTGTGTTATTTCAAGAGATTGGAAAACAGGGTTACTTATCATAAAAGAAAAATAAAACTTGATTCAATACTGCAGACACTTCAGGACAATGACTCAATAATAATCAGGCACTCCGATATGATAAGGTTTCTCAAGAAAAAAGATCCTGCTAAAACTGTTTCAGGCTACTACTATTGTCCACTTAAAGGACGAGCCGGGCCACTGAAAGTGCAATCCCAATACTTTAACATCACAGCCATTTTCCCTGCAAACGGCAACCTGCATAGGTATTTTAGATCTGAAAATGTTGATGTTTACGCTTTCGTTCATCCTGATAACTTAATAGACTGGAACACAAAAAGTGATGAGAAATTTATCATTGATTCAGCACGTCTGATCTTTAATTCAGCTGTTCAGAAAAAATATATAAACCATTTTATAAAAAAACTCGGTAAGGGTAAGCTGACCCGAAGAATTTTAGTGGATAATTTTCTGGAGCAAGCGGAGCAGATAGATTTTTAATACATGGA
>JAFGBY010000148.1 GCA_016932915.1 Acidobacteriota bacterium
AGAGCATGATCGGGGCCTCCGCGGGCCTGGAGCGGTACAGAACAAATGCATTCACTTAAATTCATCGTAAATGAATGATCTCATTTGAAAATCTTTACACAAAAACATCCATATAATACTCCCTTTGCGTTTATTATATAGCTTCTTGTAGTCAATTGAAAATCAGTCGATTTCATGACATCTTCTTTTCTTAAAGTTATCTATTTTTGATGTTTGATTCTATATCACGAGTACTTTGTGGCTAAAGATTGATGCCACTAAGGCACGAAGGCACCAATTCACCAAGAAAATCATGCAATAGGCATTAAGATCAACGATTTATTGAAAATTCTTATATCGAATCTAACGTTATTTATTGTTTTGGGTTGAACTCATGTTTCAGAAAACATGTTTAATGTATTGGATCGAAAAGATTTTATAAGATTCTTTTGAGCGTTCTGATGATTTTAGCCAATTTCGAATTTCATGGCAAATTATAGATGAATGATGCGAATTAGATTTCTAAAGATCACTGTACTGTTCTTTATTGTTTTCGGCCCATACAATATGGTTTGCGGGCAATGGAAGGAAAGACTGGGAGGGGCATTGAAAAAGGCTGCCGAAAAAGTAGTGGAAGAAAGCAAAGACCTGGCAAGAGATGAACTTCAGGAAGCTGACCAGCGGGCAGACAGCACCAAGCTGATGTATGCCATTTCATTGAGTGACAATTCCACTACCTTTGAAACCAAGGATTTCCTTGAAAAAAACCGCCAGATGTTATCGGGTATTCTCCTGGGTCCTGATGAAGAAGAGGATCCGGACCAGGAGGCACAGAAATGGATCGATCTTGGAGAGAATTTTTACAGTGCTCAGAAGTTTAAAAGTGCTGAAGTGGCTTTCTTTTCTGCAAAACTCATATATGAGTCGGAGGAAGATATTGAAAATATGAATTACCTGACAGCGCTGAGTGATCTGGGATTGTTATATCATCAGATGGGACGATTTGATAAAGCGGAAGAGTTTACGGAATATACTTTGCAGAAAAGAAAAGAATTATTAGGGCCCAATTCCATTGCCTATTCGGTATCCCTCAATAACATGGGCGTGCTTAAAAAGGATATGGGCAGTTATACAGAATCTGAAAATTTATTAAATGCTGCACTGGAGGCAAATGAACAATCCGGCAAGGATACAGGGGCCGGTAAAGCGATAATATTGAACAATAAAGGCAGTCTTTATCAGACACTTGGCCGATATGAAAATGCCGAAGAGCTTATGCGTGAATCCCTGGTACTGGCCAAAGAGGAATTCAGTGAATCTTCGGGACGTTACCAGAAACTTATGATCAACCTTGCAGTCTTGTTGCAGCAAATGAAAAAATATGAAGAGGGTGAAGAGATCCTGAAAGATGCCATACGTTTGAAGGAACGCCGGCTCGGCAAGAGTCACCCGGATTATGCACATATGTTAATGCACCTGGCTGCACTTTACATGGAGATGAACAGACTTACAGAGGTAGAAGGATTGCTACTTGATGCCAAAGAGATTTACGAGAAGAAATTCGGACAAGAAAGCCTTCCCTATGCCAGCGCAATTTCGTATCTGGGAAGATTTTATTTATACCAGGGAGATTATGGGAAAGCTGAATCATTTCTCACCAAAGCTGTTGAAGTCCGCAAGAGCTTATTGGGTGAGAACAATCCGCTTTATGTAGAATCAAGCGAAGATCTCGCCATATTATACTGGAAAACCGGTAATGTTGATGAAGCTTACAAGCGGTATCAGGAAGTACTGGGGAAAACCGTCGAATTTATAAATGCGTATTTTGCGCCGATGAGTGAAGCTGAAAAAACCAGATACTGGGATAAACTGGTGCCGAAATTCCAGAGATATTATGCATTTACAGCTGAATACGGAAGCCAGAACCCGGAATTATACCATACTGCATACAATTACCGTCTTGCAACAAAAGCGCTGTTGCTGAATGCGACGAATAAAGTAAAGCGGGAAATATTGAAAAGCGGAGATCAAAAATTAATTACGGATTATAAGACATGGCTGGATCAGAAAGAAATGATCGCCCGATTTTTCGAGTATTCCGATGAAGAATTAAAAGAACAGAAAATCAATCTCGACTCGATGATTGATAAAGCCAATGAGATGGAAAGATCGTTATCTGAACGTTCCAGTACCTTCTCGAGTGGTTACTCACAAACAGAAATCAACTTCGATGATGTCGTATCCAAGCTCAATACCAGTGAAGCGGTTGTCGAGATCATTCAATTCAACGAACATACCAACCGGTTTACGGAAGAAGTTAGGTATCTGATGCTCATCGGTAAGAAAAGCCTGGAACATCCTGAGGCAGTTGTAATAGAGAATGGTTCCCAGCTGGATGGACGGTATTTCAGTTATTATAAAAACGCCATCCGCCTGAAACTTGAAGATAAGGAATCCTATAACCAGTACTGGAAAGATCTTGATGAACATCTGACCGGAATCACGCATATCTATCTTTCCCTCGATGGCATCTTTAACCAGATCAACGTTAATACTATTCTAAAACCTTCCAATAAATACGTGATCGATGATATGAACATCACCATTGTGGGTAATACGAAAGAGGTAGTCGATATCAAAGCAGAAGAAATTGAAAAAATAGAATCGGTAGTTCTTTTCGGTGCCCCGGAATATGGTAATGATAACCTGCTGTCCCCGTTACCAGGCACTGAAACAGAAGTTACATCAATAAATAATGTATTCAGGACGCAGCAAATCACACCTGAAATCCACCTTGCTGCAAATGCCACGGAAACAGCCATAAAGAACACCGAAAATCCGACAGTGCTTCATATTGCCACACATGGTTTTTTCCAGGAGGATATTAATCCTGCAGGAAAGGAAAAGGTATTTGGCATTGCACCCCAGAATGCGATGGACAATCCTTTGCTGCGAAGCGGTTTGTTTCTGACAGGAGGAGCCCGTGCATTGAATGAAAACAGTCAGGGCAATCTGTCAGGAGATAACAACGGGATCCTGACGGCATATGAAGCCATGAACCTTGTATTGGATCAGACGGATATTGTCGTGTTGAGTGCCTGCGAAACCGGATTGGGGGACATTAAGTCCGGCGAGGGAGTTTATGGTTTGCAGCGGGCGTTTCTGGTAGCCGGTTCAAAGGCGATTATAATGAGCTTATGGAAAGTGGATGACCAGGCAACCCAGGTTCTGATGACCAGTTTTTATAAAGAATGGATTGCAAAAGGCGATATGATATCATCCTTTAAGACAGCCCAGTTAAAATTGAAAGATGAATTCACGCATCCCTATTTCTGGGGGGCATTTGTACTCGTCAGGCAGTGAGATTTTGTTGCAAGTTACAGGTTACAGGTTGCAAGTTACAGGTTACAGGTTGCAAGTTGTATATGATTACTTATCAAAAAAGGATGTGATACTTTCAATAATATAGTATATCTCATCGTCGGTGAGCCCGGGATAGATAGGCAGGCTCAATTCTGTTGCGGCAATTTCTTCTGC
>JAFGBY010000001.1 GCA_016932915.1 Acidobacteriota bacterium
AAATTCCATTTCATGGGAGATATTTCTCCGGAATTTTTTCCTTCTCGTCTTCTATTTCCCATAAAAAAGAGGAGATTCGCCATCCACTACTGATTTCAACAGCCTGTATACTGTTTACACCTCTATGAATCTGGTTCTCACCCTCAGTAGCAAAAAAGGAGTGATAAATACTGAAGATATGAGCAATTGAGCCAAACTTTTCAACTATCCTGTTGATCTCGATTTCGGCAAATCCTTTTTCTCTAAGTTCAGTATTCCTTTCAATCATGGATGAAGCAAAGGAAATGTATTCATCAATATTCATTGCTTTCGATTTTCCCCTGGAAACTCCGGACGGAGGAAGCAGTAAAGCTTCATTAATGAACAGCTCGCGGAATCGGTTCCAATCAGGTTTTTCGCCAGGGCCGAATGATATAGACTCATAAAGAGCGCTTACCAGGTTATTGAGTGAATTTGAATCATCCATCATCTATTATACCGTTTTCGCAATTCTATGGCATGAGCCTGATAATCTCAATGTAATTCTGGATAAAAGTTTTTTCTCCTTAAGACAGCTTATTATTTCAGAATATATCATTAATTAACCCGAAAAAGGTCTTTTTCCAATGCCTTAATCTCTTCCCTGGAAATCACTCTATAAAAATTACCCAGATCCGAACCAAAATAACCATGTAGAAGTTTTATAACCCAGTTTCTGCTGAAAAGATGAAGGTAGTTCAACAGGGTGATAAAATAAAAAGAAATCCTCCGGTTACTTGTCTTCAGTAGCCGGACGATCCTGGAAAATTCACCTCTCAAGTTATTATTGAATTGATCGGTGAGTTCAGCTTTCTGTGAGGTTTCATTAAAAGTTTTGATAGTTTTTTCAACCGCAAGTATCCCGGCAGCTGCTATTCTTGGAATACTTAGAGGTGAACGTGTCTTTTTTATTTTAAATCCTGATGTATTGAGATCTTTGCCAAGAATTTTGAGATCTTTTTTCTTTTTTGTATCTTTTTTACCAAGATAAAAATGCGCTCCGGATGTCGGAATAATAACAAGATAATCATTTTTTGCCAATTCTCTTCCAGCTAGACCAAAAGAATGAGCCACAACTGTGATATTTTGTTTATACGCATTGATCATATTCTGAGGGATATCAAACATCGAGGTGATAGGCACAATTACGGTTTTGTTGAAAACAAAAGGCTTTAACGCTTCTACAAGTTCATCGGTATATTGATGATACCGTATAGGACAAAGTATGTAATCATATTCTGTTTTTTTTCGGGTATCCTGTAATTCCAATTCATAGGTCTCTTTTTTCCCGGGATAAACTGTCAGTTTTAATCCTGTTTCGCTGATTTTCCTACGCTCGTTTTTATCAATAATAAGATGTTTCACATCAAATCCGGATTTTTTCATTTGAAAACCAATAGTAGTCGCAAGCAATCCTGAACCGGTTATTAAGAAATTCATATCACCCCTTTATTTCTTTATTAAATATTATAACTTCAATTAGCTTAAATCAATCTGTAACAAATCGCATCACGTATAAAAAAGGGGAGGGGCGTTTAGCAACGCCCCAGGGGAGAGAGATAAGTACTATTTTAGAAACTATTGAAACAGCAAGCCTCTAAAGCAAGGCAAGCCGCTATCGGAAACGAGAATCATTACTTTGGGTACTACCTGAATTAATAACCTCAACTTCATTTCTTCCTCATAGTTAGCAATATATACGAGTACTCTCAGATACTATTCCGGGAAAAAAGATTTTTGATAAAAAATGTTATTGAATAATCAGGAACAGAAGCCTGATTGTAGGTTTTAATGACCGCTCTTGATTTTTAATTCTTTAATCTTGTATGTCAGCGTGTTTCGGTGAATACCGAGTTTCTGAGCAGCTTCGGACCTGTTAAAACCATTTTTATTTAATATAGCTGAAATAAAGAGTTTTTCAAATTCCTTGCTTGCATCTACATACCTGATATTTAACTCTATCATTTCCTGGATGAGATCATTCATCCTGTCATTAATGCTGGGCTTTAAAGCATCCATATATACACCACCCTTCCAAAGGAAAAGTTAATTTGCAAAATCCGGGGTTTTTCCCGTTATTTTTATATAAGCATCAAGATATTTCTCGCGTGTCTTCCGGATAATTTCACCTGACAATTCAGGAACCGGTGGTTTTTTATCCCAGTTTATGCTTTCGAGATATTCTCTGACAAATTGTTTATCATAACTTAATTGAACGGCACCCGGGTTATAATTATCTGCAGGCCAGAATCTTGATGAATCAGGAGTAAGAACCTCATCTATAAGAAGTATTTCACCATCTATAATACCAAACTCAAATTTAGTATCAGCAATGATAATACCTTTACTTAAGGCATAATCAGCAGCAGTGGAATAAAGATCAAGAGTAATTTTTTTAAGGCTTTCGGCTTTATCACGCCCGATTTCATTTGCCATATAATCAATATCGATATTAATGTCATGGCCAGAATCTTCTTTGGTCGCAGGAGTAAAAATGGGGCTTGGAAGTTTATCGCCTCTCCTGAGCCCGGAAGGTAAATCAATACCACAAATTTTCCCAGTCGATTGGTAATCTTTCCAACCTGAGCCTTCGATATATCCTCTTGCGACACATTCGAACGGAACAACCTCGGCCTCTTTAACTATCATGGAACGGTACTTCAAATCTTTTGTGAACGGTTTAAGAGATTCCGGATAATGTTCGACATCAGCAGTAATAAGGTGAGTAGGGACTATATCCTTCAACAAATCAAACCAGAATAATGAAAGCTGATTGAGTACCTTTCCCTTATCAGGAATTTCATTAGGCAGAATATAGTCAAATGCTGATATTCTATCCGTCGCTACTATTAAAAATTGATTTTCAATTTTATATATATCCCTGACTTTACCAGTCTTAAATGGCGTTAATCCTTCAATCTCAATTGACACCAATACTACTCCTGTGTAATCAATTAGTTAGTAACGTTCTGAAAATTTATGAAATAAAAATGGTGGCTCCGGACGGAATCGAACCGCCGACACAAGGATTTTCAGTCCTCTGCTCTACCTGCTGAGCTACAGAGCCACGCGATCAAAAAGTATATTACCTATAAAAAGATCATTGTCAAGAGCCGCTATTTAAATTAGCCCTTAAATGCTTACAGTTCACCTGCTTTTTTTAAGAGATTATTCCAGAGCATGTCCACATGGTTCTGGAGTTCCTGGATCATATGTTTATGCTCATCAGTAAACAGGTGTTTAAATCTACCTTGACTTTTTAACCAGTCTTCAACTGGAACTTTTTCTTTTGGTTTATAAGTAATTTTGTATTCACCATTTTCAACCTCATAAAGAGGCCAGAAACAGGTCTCAACCGCCATCTTGGCGACTTCTATAGTCTTTTCCATTGGGTAACGCCATCCCCTGTGACAGGGAGCAAAAGCGTTTATGAAAGCTGGGCCTTCAACGCTTACAGCTTTCTGTACTTTTGTAACGACGTCTCTCCAGTCATGGATAGAAGTTTGCGCAATATACGGAATATGGTGTGCTGCCAGGATTTCTGATAAATCTTTGCGAAATTGCAATTTTCCCGGGACAGCTTTTCCTGCAGGGGCTGTCGTGGTCGCTGCGCCATAAGGTGTTGCGCTGGAGCGCTGAATACCGGTATTCATATAGCCTTCATTATCGTAGCAGATATAGACCATATTATGACCTCTCTCCATTGCACCGGAAAGAGATTGCAAACCGATATCATAAGTCCCGCCGTCGCCACCGAATGCGATAAACTTGATATCCTTGTCAACAGGAAGCTTGCCCTGTTTCTTCAAGGAACGGAATGCTGTTTCTACACCGCTCATTGTAGCCGCGGAATTTTCAAAAGCGTTGTGAATATAGGGAATTCTCCAGGAGGTGTAAGGATAAATAGTCGTTACAACTTCCATACAACCTGTAGCAAAACCTACAACGAGGTCCTCATCCACAGCCAGGGTAGCCTGACGAAGGAGAACTGCCGGGCCGCAACCCGCGCATGCCCTGTGGCCGCCGGCTAAAACATCTTTCTTTTTACTTAAGTCTTTTAATTTTACTGCCATCGTACTGCCTCCTATTCCCTGACGCCCAGATAAGTCTTACGGTTCTTGACCTTACCGGTCTCTGCGATCTCGAAGAGGTCATTATATACACTCTCTATTTCAGGGGCGCTAATATCTCTTCCGCCAAGTCCGTAAATATAATTAGCGGTGATGTCTTCTTTGATCTCACCCATCAGCGAAGACCTGATTTCCATGAAAACAGGGCCACCAAGAGCGCCGAAGGAATCAGAACGGTCCATAATACCTATTGCTTTTTTACCTTTAAGAGCATTAACAATAGTCTCATGTGGCCATGGCCTGAACATTCTGATTTTTACAAGATTAACCTTTTTACCTTCATCATTGAGTTTATCAACTACATCTTTGGCTGTTCCAGCTGTAGAACCAAGTGCAACGAGTGAAATCTCTGCATCTTCCGGTCCGTAAATCTCGATGAAGTCATACTTACGTCCGGTCAGTTTAGCGTAATCTTTCGCAACTTCGTCGACAACCGCTGGAACTTTCAACATAGCCTCGACCTGCTGACGTTTATGTTCGAAATAATAATCCTGGAGGTCCAGTGGACCATATGTAACAGGATTTTTCACATCCAGTAGAGGATAGTACATCTCTTTTTTACCGATAAACTTTTGAACCTCTTCATCAGAAAGGAGTTCTACAACTTCCTGTGTGTGGCTGATGATAAAACCATCAAAAGTTGCCATAACCGGAAGTAGAATATCTTTATGCTCAGCAATTTTCACAGCCATAATAACGTTATCGTAAACTTCCTGTGTATTTTCGCTGAAAAGCTGTACCCAGCCTGAATCACGGCCGCCCATTGTATCCGAATGGTCACAATGGATATTAATCGGGCCCGAAAGAGCGCGGTTAACAACCGGCATAACAATTGGAAGCCTTAAACTGGCGGCAATATAAACAATTTCCCACATAAGCGCGAAACCGTTTGCTGAGGTTGCAGTCATTGAGCGTGCGCCCGCAGCTGCTGAACCAACAACGGCACTCATTGCGCTATGTTCTGATTCAACCAGGATAAGTTCGGTATTTACTTTTCCATCGGCATAGAATTCGGCGAATTTGTGCATCAACTCCGTCTGAGGAGTGATAGGGAACGCCGCAACTACATCCGGGTTTATCTGCGCCATCGCTGTTCCGACGGCATCATTTCCTGTTAATGAAACACGTTCCATCTCTTACTCCTTACTCGTTTTCCAGTACCATTTTGATCGCCGCTACCTTGGGAGGGCAAACCTCAGCGCAGATGCCGCAGCCTTTGCAATGGTCATAATCAAAACCGGTCATCTTTTCATCAACGATCATAATTGAAGAATCCGGGCAATAGATCCAGCACTGATGGCAATTGATGCATTTTTCTTCGTCCAGCACCGGACGGTATGTTCTCCATGATCCGGTTTTATAGTCGTGGCTGTTTCCAGATTCAACGATTAATCCCCCGATAGGGATATTTTTCCAACCTGTAGGGTCACTCATGATACATCAACCTCCTCATATGCTTTCTCAATAGCATCCAGGTTGCCCTGGATAACTCTTTCAGGGAATTTCTTTGCGAATTTTTTCCTGACGTCATCCCTTAAAGTATCGAGCTTGATAACATTTGTAGCTTTGACAAGAGCGCCAAGCATCGGGGTGTTCGGAATCGGGCGGCCGATAGCATCAAGAGATATTTTTGTGGCATCTAGAACACCAAGTTTTCTTCCGCCCGTATTGAGTTTCTTCTTCATCTCATCCCTGGAAAGATGAGTGTTGATAAGTACTACCGCATCATCCGTCGTACCCTCGAGAACATCCACTACATCGAGCAGTGTGGGATCGAGAACGATAACGATATCCGGTTTGTAAATAGCGCTATGTGTCCTGATCGGTTTATCACTGATCCGGGTGAACCCTCTCATCGGGGCGCCCATTCTTTCAGGACCGTAATCAGGGAAGCCCTGACCGTATTTCCCTTCGTTTAATACGATCTCGGCTAACATTGTGGCCGCCGTTTTGGCTCCCTGGCCCCCGCGGGCATGCCACCTGATTTCAGTTAAATTAGCCATTCATTTACCTCCATAAAATTCATGCAAACCACCTCTATTAATAAGTGCAACAAACCTCACTTGAATCTGTCTAAAGGGTAGAAATATTAACCCTGTTCCCACTTAAGCTTATTTCAAGGTAATTGGTGCGAGACCAAATGCCGTTATGTCAAAAGAAGTGGATGGTTATCATATAGCTATCCGTTAACACAAACAAGTAGGAACCTTTTCTTTTTTGACCTAAACTAGGGCAGTATTATCATCATAGTCTAACGCATATTATCTGCGATTTTTCCAAGCGGACGTTCGAGATTGTAGATGCGATCGCCGATTGTATCCAGTTCGGTAACTATTTTTTCAAGAGCGTAGCGCATTTTTTCGACTTCACTCAACCCATCACGGCTGTCCAGGTTGGATGCTGGGATAACATTAGAACCGGTCAAACCAGATTTTAGAGATTGTGAAGCTGCCAACAATCCTGAATTATCTGGTGAAGTACTACTATTTGAACCAATAATTCCCAGTGAAGCAATTATCACAACAAGTGTGAAAACCACACCAGATACAAAACCGATAATAAAAGTTTTAGAAGGCATGATTACTCCTTTTGATTTCTTAAAATATAATAACTCCAGCTTATAGAAATTCAAAACTCTAACGCTGGTTTATTACATATTGAAAATAAAAACCACGGGCTACAGCAGAAACGCCTCGACCCGTGGCTAAGTAACTTTTGGGATGTCTAGGAAAACCTGATTATTTTTTCTCTTCAGGTTTATTTTCTTGTGCTTTAAAAAGGTCTTTATAAAAATGCTTGATATAAAACGCCGGCACTTTATCAACCGGGTAAGAGCCATGGATCTGGGTATGCACCCATTTGCCATCTCTTTTTTCAAGAACGCCGGTCTGGAATACGTCATTCAAGCATGATTCCTCACCGTTGAATTCCCCGCAATCATCAATATATGTCGAATACCACGCTACATTGCCATCCTGTGAGAAATTAATCCTCAGATCCTTGAATTCGAATCTGGTCCCTTTAAAACCGGGATCTTTCCATCTCTCAGCATATTTAACCCAATTATCGTACCCGATGACCTGGCTGTTTGACATAAGCCAGAGATGGAAGAAATTTGGATCGTGAGCGGTAACGGCAAACAGTGCGTCAAAATCTTTTTCTATCGCCCAGCCAATCATAGTCTCGATCGCCTTTTTAACTCCATCATAATCATTCGAAGTCTTTTCAACTTGAGCAATTAAACCAAGCGGTAGCAAAATCATAGTAACCAAGAGAAGCAAGATACTTTTTTTCATAAAACCCTCCTGATATTCAACTCTTAATAAGTTGACAATCTACAATACGGATTTTCTGCTTCTCAGGTTGCTATTCAGCTGAATGAATATATTGCATAATTTTCTTAACTCCCCACTTTTATTTCATATGTATAATGTGCTAGACTGAATTTTTGGACAGGGAACAGAATAGAATGAGAATTACAGAACCGATAATCAAATTTACAAAGTCAGATATAATACTTCTGAATTCGCTCGCTATTGTTACCGGTATAGCTTGTGGTTTTATAACAATAGGTTTCAGATATCTAATTGCTTTAATTTGTAATATTTCCATGTTTGGTGAGTTTTCTTTCGTAGCTGAAGGTCGCTCACCTATGACCAGTCCGCTGAATGAATGGATGATCCTGGTTCCTGCGGCTGGAGGTTTATTGACCGGGTTACTGATTTATTTCTTCGCCCCGGAGGCTAAAGGACATGGCGTACCGGAAGTGATGGCTGCTATAAAAGTTTCCGGCGGTAGGATCAGACCTAGAGTAACTCTTATAAAAGCGGTCGCTTCGGCAATAACGATCGGTACAGGTGGATCATCCGGCCGTGAAGGTCCGATCGTGCAAATTGGTTCAGCTGCAGCTTCTTCACTCGCACAATTATTTAAACAAAAATCTCGCGCAATGAAAATCCTGGTAGGATGCGGCGCGGCAGGTGGTATTGCTGCAACATTCAATACACCTATCGCAGGAGTAATCTTCGCGGTGGAAATTGTATTGATGGAATTTAAGACAAAATCATTTATCCCATTAGTAATTTCATCTGTCATGGCGACCGTTATATCAAGACATTATCTTGGTTCCAGTCCGGCATTTATTGTCCCAACATATACTTTTCATCATCCACTCGAACTTCTATTTTATCTTGTTCTCGGCCTACTTGCTGGGCTTACTGGTATTATGATTATTAAAAGTCTTTATGGATTCGAAGACTTTTATAACAAACTTCGGATCCCGGAGTGGATCAAACCTGTAACAGGCGGCTCACTAATGGGATTACTCTTCTTCAAATTCCGCTATGTAATGGGTATCGGTTATCAAACAATGACAGATGCGCTCAATCAGAATCTTGCATTTCACCTTATGCTGATACTGATAATAGCAAAAATTCTAGCGGTTTCACTCACCCTCGGATCAGGCGGTTCAGGTGGTGTTTTTGCACCATCCCTATTTATTGGCTGTATGCTGGGAGGCGCATTCGGTTTTGTCGTTAATTATTTCTTCCCGACTATTGCTACATCATACGGTGCTTATGCAATGGTAGGTATGGCTGCGGTATTTGCCTCAATAAGTAGAGCAACACTGACATCTATAATAATACTCTTTGAGATGACACGCGATTATCATATTATTCTTCCATTAATGTTTGCATGCGTCATTGCTGACGCTTTAAGCCATCTGCTTCAACCTGATACTATTTATACACTCAAATTGAAAAGAAAAGGAATCAATATCCAACATGATATGGAAAGCGATTACATGGGTGGTATCACAGCTAAGGACATCATGGCATGTAAAGTGGATTCAGTTAATTTCAACACAACTGCTCTTGAGGTCAGCAATCTAATTAATTCGACGTCACATCATGGGTTCCCGATTCTGGATGATGAAGGAAAACTGGCGGGAATTGTTACCGAATTCGACATCATCAACGCCCGTAAAAATAGATGGATGAAAAAGAAAATAAAAGACTTGCCTTTAAGGCAACTCGTTGTCGCTTACCCCGATGAAACTCTTGACAGCATTGTACAGAAAATGCTTTCTGAAAAGGTTTCACATATTCCAATTATAGAAAGAAACGACCAGAAAAAACTTTTAGGTTGTATTACCAGGTCAGATATACTGAATTTGCGGCGCAGAGATACCTGATCCTTAGTTTAAAAATATGGGATATTAAGAAACAGGTCTTGACCATAAGCTATTTCTGAATTATGGCCGCCTGTTATTCTGAGACCCGGAAAAATAATGGAATCTATAATCTCGGCATCCATAACCCTGGCGCCCGGAAGTATTATAGAATTTGTTATACTTGAGCTCCGGATTTCCACACCAGCCCCGATATAATTTCTCGCGGTTAAAGTAACATCTACTGCGATCCTGGTATTCTCGTGAACAACCGAATCACCGACTATATTATGCCGGGGTTTAATATCACCCTGGACGTATTCTTTACTCAGATAGATATATGAATTAAAGAAATAATCATTAACATTTCCGAAATCGAGCCATTGGAAATTCGAGGAAAATACCTTGCCCACCATTTTCCCGTTTTCAAGCATCGGGATAAGGAGATCACCGAAAAAATCAAAGACTTCCATACCTGGATCGTATTCAAAAATCATCGGGTCTATCACCATCGCCCCGCAGAATTGATAACTGGTCAATTCTTCCGTAGGTGTTGGTATTTTACGAATCGCTCGGACAACACCAGCAGAATCAGCATCTATAACCCTCTCGCTTCCGGTCTTATCCGGACGAGAGAGAAACGAAACAGGTAAATTATGCGTTTCGTGAAAATGGAGCAACTTTTTGAAATCTATCAACGGAATTGAATCTCCATTGGATATAAGGAAAGGCTCTCTGCCAAAAAAATCCTTAATACGGAAAAAACCTCCTCCGCTTCCAGCGATTACAGGTTCATCAAACGTCGACACATTGACACCTTCAACCGGATATTCTTTCAGCGCATGTAAAAGGCTTTCCGGTTTGTAATGGAGATTTAAAGCGACATCAGAAATTCCTGCTGCTTTTATCATTCCAAGAACATGAGTCAGCACCGTGGAACCTGGGACAGGAAGAGCCGGTTTAGCATACCTGTCAGTTAAAGGTCTCGCCCTCGTACCAAGTCCTGCTGCCAGTACCATCGCTTTCATGCGAGTTTTCCCTCCAGTTCAGGAAATATCATATCTTTGGATTGAATACCCAATTCTTCCCTGTAATCCTGCCATAAACAATAATAATCCTTATTTATATAATCTGCCCGGGTAAATCCGAATTGCTCCGCGAGTTTATCTATCTCCCCCTGTTCTCCTTCGATCTCCACTATAAAACCCATTGGTGTGCGATCTATCAGGATTTCGGTTTTCTCAAGATGATAAATCTCCCGGAATTTCTGGTAATGGAAAATCTCACTGAGTTGAAAAGATTTGATAAATTCAGAAACAGGTTGTTTGCCCTGCACCAGTAACTCGATTTCATTCATCACCTTAAAACCTGGATCACCATCCGCCGGGGATTTCCATGTGAAACGGTAATTCACACTCTCTAAATCGATCTCATTATTATCCGGGGAAAACTGGTAAGCCGCACGAAGACGGAAAATCGAACTTTTCTCTGAAAGCCTGTTATCTTCGAAATCAAATAGCTTATCATCCTCAAATCGAAAAACAGCTGTTGAACTGCTTTTACAGAATTCCTTTATTTCAGATAAATGTTGTTGATCCCTGATTATCAGTTTTATTTCAGTTTCGATCATTCCATCTACTCAATATTTTTTATATGCTCTGTATAATTCAAGAATTCTATAACAGGCCCTTTTGAAGTGTATCTGATTTTGTTCAGTGCAGTACTTCCCTGATCGAATCTCCAGAAACTTTCCAACGGGGCTCCAAGGATATGAATAAGCAACACCTTCGTGACGACCATATGAGAGACTACAAGAATGGTTTTATCCCCGGTCTCAGTAATTATTCTTTCATAAACCGGGATCAACCGTTCTGCACATTCCCGGATGCTCTCACCCTCTGGCGGAGAAACATTGATCCTGTCCTCCCGCCATTTTATAATCGATTCACCATGTTGTTCTTCAACCTCATTGATAGTCAGACCGTCATATATTCCATGCGAAATTTCTCGCAGATCATCCACAATCTCGACAGGGGCGTTCACAGCCCTGTTTACAATCTGTGCCGTTTCAGATGCACGGCTCCGCGGGCTGGAGAAAATCTTTTCAATTCCCTGGTCTCTCAATTTATTAGAAAGCGCTTCTGCCTGTACCCGGCCTGTATCATTAAGTGGGATATCATTTCTGCCCTGGAAACGTTTTTCCCGGTTCCAATCGGTCTGCCCGTGACGTGCAATAAATACTATCTTATCCATTTATAAGCTGATTCCTTTTAACTCCAATTTTACTTTAACAACGATATCATCACAAGTTATCCTGAATATTCAGCTCCTGGAATCTTTATTCTTGATATGAAATGGACGTTTGCTATATTCAACCCATGCAGAAGACAGATATAAATAAAGTATTAAAAGTTTTTAAACCGGTACCGGCCATTGTAATGGCAATAGCCATAATAATTTTTGTAGCTAAAATTCTGGATTACCCCAGGATACTTAAACACTTTCTTTATCTTCTCCGGGAAGCTGTTGATTCTTTCAATACGGCATTTTTAGTAATCGCCATCATCTTTATAATTATTTCTCTATTGCTCATCTTAAAAAAGAAATGGGCAGTATCAATTGTAAGTGGAGTATTAACTGCCGGAATTTTCTTTAGCCTGGCATATTACATCAACAGGGTTGTTTTCCAGGATCTTTACGAAAATAAAGTACTCGTGGCAAACATCAAAGTCAGGATGGTTTATACCAATCCTTTAACGATTTTTCTCAACTTTCTCTTGATTGCGGGCGCAGTTGTCTTATTTATTTTCATTAAAAAATATCTCCAAAAATTATTGGAATCGATAGAAACCAGGTTGGAGAAACCCGCCGGAAAAAACTTCCTGGTAAAAAAACCGGTTATAATTTTCTGTCTTTCCCTTTTTGTATTATTAAATTTTGTGGTCTTTTTATTACGATTCATCATTCTGCCGCCGGTCGGGAAATATGACAAACAACCGGAGACAAAGGTCGTTATTCTGGGGATAGACGGCGCAGACTGGAATATCATCAATCCACTGGTTAAAAAAGGGCGACTAACAACTATTGAAAAACTAATGAAAAACGGGGTATCCGCCGACCTGCTCTCTCCCCCGTCTCATGTTAAATCCGGCCCGTCATGGTCATCCATCGCTACCGGGCTCACGGTATCAGGACACGGAATAACGACAAATTACGGGTATGTAAAAAAGCAACGTATATGGAATATATTAGGTCATTTCAATTATAAAAGTGATGTAATCAACTGGATTTGCTCACCCCATGTAGAAAAGATGGAAAGCGGATTTTTCATCTCCGGCCCTTATGATGACCCGGTATCTTACCCTGAAGGCCTGCTGGCGCTGCTAACAAAAAAATTCGGGCCTTACTACCCGGATGTCGATTCAAGAGAAATTTCGGATAAATTTGTAAGAAGCTGCTTTGATGTCACAAAAAACAGAACGAAAATTGTTAATTATCTAATCGATGGAATAATGCCGGATTTCCTTGCAATAACATATACCAGCAGCGACCGTTTGCAGCACTTCATCTGGCAGTATTACGAACCCGATAAATTCGAATACCCGATGAATTCAAATGAACTTGAGAAGTTTAAAAAAAGTATCGACCATTATTATATCAAGCTCGACCGCCAACTCGCCGGGATAATAGCCAAGTTTGACCCGGCAAAAACCACATTCGTGGTTTTATCGGACCATGGCTTTGAAGCCCTGCCGAAGAAAAAATTATACAGCGGCGATGTTGAAATAAATTATATCCTGCAGAAACTGGGTCTTTTCAAAATGAACCGCGATATGTCTATCGACCGAACCGGGCTTTACGCCGAGGAAAAGTCAAATTATGGCGACCTTAAGAGAACCGTGGAAGTCTCACTTCCCGGGGCGATACGAGACCTTATCCCGATGTTCGAAAGCTGCACGATAAAACAGGACGGAAAAAAGCTATTCCTTGATGTTCGAGTAGAAGATCAAAAAATAAAAATGCAGCTTGATACCGCTCTGTATAACTTGAATTCCGCTGAGATGGAATTCATATATAAAGAGCAGAAATATAGCTTCCCACTTGAAGATTTCATCAACCGTAACAAACTCCGCTCGGGTGATCACCGTAGGGAGGGGATGATCATCTTATCCGGCCCGAATATAAAGAAGGGTATACATATCCCCGCGATGAAGGTTTATGACGTGCTTCCGACGATTCTTGTATCCCAGGGCCTACCAATCGCATTTGATATAGACGGTATCCCGGTCACCGAGATATTTGATAAACCTGTGGATGTTTCATATATCCGCACATATGAAACCTTGAAGAAACAGTTACTCAGGGCAGGTAAAAAAACCGAAAGCACCGAGGAACGTCTCCGCTCATTGGGGTATTTAAACTAAATATCAGCCTCACCACGGGAGGTATTTCAATTGCTTCCAGCTCCATTCCTGTGTGATAGTGCTTGAACTCGTATCCACCAACGGTGAAGTAGCGATCACTCAGGGGTAATATTCAAATTCTTTGGGTAATAATTCCAGAACAAATAGAACACGTGACGTTTTAGCAGCGCTGATATAAACAATGTTTTGAGAGTCGAGAAATTTATCCATCCTAACATATACAATATAATAACCGGGTTTAAGATTACGGAAGGTTGTTTTTCCATAAGGTCCAGTCATCTGGGTGCGCGTCTTGGAAGAACCAATATATTTAACTTGCACTTGTGCTCCTGGAAGACGTTGTTCCTTCTTCGATTGAATATTCACTATTAAACTACCAACATCGATTTCATAATCGGCAAATAGATATCCTGTGATTAAAAGTATAATTAGGTTGGCAACAATTTTTTTAAACATAAATAGCACCCTGTAAGACAGTAAGAAGCAAATATGATACCATTATATGAGATACAAACATCTCCATACGAGTCAATAAGATAGATAGATATCAGAGTAAAGGGAGTAATATATAAATCCGAAATCATGGATCAAATTCAAAAATATGAAGTGAAAGACATCGAAGGGAAATTGTTTCTTTAGACCTTATTTTCTGATAATGACTGCGAACATCCTGCCTGCGCTGGAGCCTTCCCTGCGATAGGAATAGAACAGGTCATGACGTTCAAAAGTACAGAGGTCAATGTCTATGTTATTTTCTTTCTTCAGACCAGCCCTTAGAAGCATCTCTTTTGCCATACCACGGAGATCGAACATAAATGTACCGTCATTGTTCTCTGAAAAGAAATCCTCCATCCCGTCAATATTCTCAGTGTATTCCTTAAATACATCCTGCCCGACCTGGTAATTATCTTTTCCTATAGCAGGCATAAGTACAGCATGAGCGGTCTCCGGGTTGAACCCGTAAAACTTCTGAAGTTTTGTCAGCGTTAGAGTGATTATATTTTTCGCTCCTGACCTCCATCCACAGTGGATATTGGCAATTCCATCTGATTTTTCATCCCAAAGTTGTATGCTCAGGCAATCCGCCACTTTTATTACAATAGGCACATCGGGCAGATCAGTGATCAACGCGTCACCGATACCTATTATCCCGGAAAGGTGAGAGCCATCCTCCAGCCGGTTAACCTGGACGATTCCATTCCCGTGAACCTGCTTCAGGACTACACGTTTCTCGGGATCAACACCCCCGGCTTGCATCATATTCAGGAAATTCTGCGGAAATTCTTTAATATGTTCAAGATCTCCGGGCTGATGGCCAAACCTGGTTGTAAACCAGATTGTTACACCTTGTCTACCCTGGTCCTTGATCTCGAAATATCCAAGATCATCAATAATCTTTAAATAGTTGTATTCCGGCATCTAAACCTTTTATTAATTAATATAACCGAGGTTGCGGAGCTGTTCGAGCACCTCTCTGCTGAATTTCGATTCCGACTGGTCTTCATCCGCTTTTCTGTCACCAAAGGTTAGAATTTTTTCAGTCGTCAGCTCAGCGGCATTCGATTTTGTCAACAAACCGGTAATGGGTTTGCCTTTAAAATCATCACTTTGAGGGAAGCCAAGCAGAAATAGAATGGTGGGGGTCACATCAACCGTATTTATAACAAGATTGTGGTTTCCAACATCCACACCAGGCCCGGCCAGTATAAAAAATCCCTCCTGTTCGCCGGTCAGTTTTACATTTCCCTCTACATACCTTCCGGGAGAAACAAGCGCGAAATTATAAGTTCCCTTCGCCTGTGAAAAAATAACTTTCGTAAGCTGTTCGTCAAGCGCCATATAATAGGTTTTAATGATATCGATTCTGGCGCTGAGTTCTCCTACATCGCCGACAGGTAGATCAGCAAGCAGCCTGTTCTGAATAATATCAGCACCTGGCAGGTAAACAGCTGAAAGCTTAACCCTGTTTTTCTTATAAAGCTTCTCATCCAACCTAATATTAAAATAATCGATCCATCCCGCCTCACGGATAATTTTCATCTCTTCCTGGCGTTCGAGGTTTTTAAGATACTCATCAAACTTGTTTGTGAAAAAGAGATCAAATTCCTTACGCCATTCAGTAACCTCTGATTTCAGTTCGTCAAATACTTCCTTCGGCTCGATATCCCGTTCCCACTCGCCACCGGTTTCCAGTTTATAAAGAAGACGCTCAGAGGAAATGAACCCTTTCACCTCATCGCAGGGCCAGGATACCCACCAGTTGATAATGCCGACACTGAATGTCTTATCGTTTAAAATATTCCAGAAGGTCTTGCTGCGGCGAAGGTTTGCCGTGATCGGTACATCGGATGTAAGCCGCTTTGTCGGAATAAGAGTTTTAAATATCTGCGCGAAAGCCGATTCCCCGAATGCTGATTGCAATGGAGTGTCTACACCACTTAGCCTATGCGCGCGAATATCGCTAATTCCATGCTCCACCGGGTTCATACCCGTAGCAATAGTAGTCCAGAAAACAGGCGGCACATGCCTACCATCCGTTTTAAACTCACCCGCCGTCCCGGAGACAAGAAGTTTTTTCAATGTCGGCAGCTTCCCTTCATCCATCATTCGAAGGGCAAGGTTTTTGTCCATCCCGTCGATAGCGACGAGCACAATCCGGTTATCAGTAAATATAGTATTATAATCTACTGATTCTCGTTCCATTGGTTTGGTGATCTTTGTCCCCGCCACATAGAACAGTAATGAAAAGAGAATTATGGAAACAGCGCCTGCAATCAGTATATGTTTCCTTCGGAACTTGACCAGTTTACCGATTTTAAGGTCGACCTGGGTTCGCGCCATCAAAGCGACCCCGCCAAAGAATACCAGGCGGGCGACACCGAATGAAAGAATAAAAATCACAATAAACGCCAGCAGGTCGCGGAAACCACTCCCGGAGGACGCTTTATTTGTCGCAGCCGCAATCCACCAGACTGAAAGGTATGCAAAAACAGCAATGCCGACCAGATTTGCCGTGATCAGGGAGACATTGATTTTTTTCGCTCCACCGCTTACCAACCGTTGAAGCAGCGCGATAATCCCACCAAGCAATAATGCAATAATTGAAAGTATAATACTCAGGAAAAGCCACAGGTAAAACGTCAGCAAAAGAACATCTTTTAAATTCTTCACGATCCCCGGATTAAATTGAATCACTGCTATCGTAAAAATGACCGCAACGAGCAACCCAAGTATCACCCCGATTTTTAAGCTTGTTAATATATAGCTGACCAGCGCCGAGCCCTTAGCGCGAACGCTTCTGAGGAAAAATCCTTCCAGGCGGTTATCCAGATACCCCGCAGATTTTAACAGGTCTCGCAGCTCATTTTTATCATCTTTCTTGTTCGCCATCGCTACATCTCCCTGTCTTTAACAAAATTAGCAAGTTGAACGAGTATATCCGCTTTTTTTCCGTATCGCTGAACTGCCTCGATGGAAAACTCCACCAGTTCCTCTGCTACCTTCTTTGCTTCATCAATGGAACTGAAAGAAACAAAGGTTGTTTTATCAGTGTCTTTCTCTGCATCCTTACCGAGCACTTTTTCATCCGCTGTAACATCGAGGACATCATCTACTACTTGGAACGCCAGGCCGAGGTTTTTAGTGTAAAGCTCGATTGCCGTCCGGTCTTTATCGCTTGCACCCGAGAGGATACAGGCAATCTGCCCGGCAGCATTGAACAATGCCCCGGTCTTACGGCTATGAATGAATTCCAGGTCTTTAAAGGTGAGTGTTTTCCCTTCACCTTCAAGGTCCATAGTCTGCCCGCCAATAAGGCCCTCAGTGCCAATGGCATAATTCAACTGCTGCACTACTTCCACAATCCGCTTCAGGGGAACGCTCTGTTCCTTATGTAGATCATTAACTGCCTTAAACGCCAGGTTCATTAATCCGAACCCTGCAAGTATAGCTATATCTTCGCCGAAAATAAGATGATTTGTTTTCTGCCCACGCCGGAGCGTTGCATCGTCCATACAGGGCAGGTCATCCAGTATCAATGATGAACTATGGAGCATCTCGATTGCCGCTGCGCCGGTGAGTATAGGCGCTGTTTCCGCCTTGAATATTTCCCCGATAGCAAGCATCATCACCGGGCGGATTCTCTTGCCCCCGAGAAATGTTGTATAACGCATCGATTCATGCAAGGTCGAGGGCTGGATTTCTTCATCCGGAAGCAATCTTTCCAGTTCATCCTCGATGATGATTACCTTCTGGAACATATATTCATCTAATTTCATCTTATCTCTCAATTATTAATTCACGAAATATTATCATATATTGTTCAAAAATATTATACCTACCCACAGTCAGGGCTAGCTCATATATCTCCAAGCAATCCCTTTTCAATCCCCGTGATAACCTTAACAGCTTCGATGGCATCCCGGCCGTATTCAGCGCCGATTTCTTCAGCGTAAGACTTCGTGACGACCGCTCCACCAACTACTATGGGAATCTTCACTCCCATTTCACGCGCGCGTTCTGTTATCACCTTCATCTCGCCCATAGTAGTAGTCATCAAAGATGATAAAGCGATACAGAGGGCTTTTTCTTCCTGCGACCTGGCTAATATAGTTTCCGCATCTATATTCTTGCCGAGGTCAAGTACATTATAGCCGTAGCTCTCAAGCAGTGTGATCACAATGTTTTTCCCAAGGTCATGGACATCACCTTTAACGGTGGCAAAAATAATCGGGTTTGCAGGCCTGCCGTTGGAACCGGTTTTTATTTTATCCTTCAATACTGCAAATCCAGCTTTCATCGTCTCCGCTGCAAGAAGAACCTGGGGGAGGAAGTACTCTTTACGGCTGAATTTATCGCCGACTTCCTTCATCGCGGGAACAAGGGCGTTGTTCACAATATCGAGCGGTTCTTCCCCTGCTGCTAAAGTTTTACTTACAGCATCGGTTATCAGATCTTTTTCACCGGTGATGGTGAGATACCTAATCTTATCGATACCGGTCAACCCGGCAAGTTTATCCGCAGACCGGGGCTCATCCTCTGTAATCTTTATCCCGCCTGTCCTGGCTGACATCTCCTTAATATAATCTTTACCACCGGCATCCCGACCACTGAGCAGGTTATATGAAAAAACCACGTTTCTTGTGCTTGGGTCCAGGAGGTCGACTATCGGCAGATCAAGTCCCGCTTCCAGTGCCTGCATCAGGAAGGCGCTCCCAAGAGCTTGTCTTTCAGGTAATCCGAAGGAAATATTGCTTATTCCAAGAGTAGTCGCATTGCCAAATTCCGCTTTAATTTTTTTCAGTGTTTCGAGGGTTATCCCAACCTGTTCGGGCCCGGTTGAAACCGAGAGGACAATGGCGTCCAGAACAACATCTTCCTTTTTCAACCCGGCTTGCTCTGCACGGTATAGGATATTCTGCGCAATCTTCATCCTTCCCTCGACGTCCCCGGGGATTCCTTTTTCATCTAAACAAATTCCAATCACGGCAGCGCCATACTTTTTCGCGAGGGGGAGTATTGAATCGAGCTTGTCATCCTCTCCGCTGATTGAATTGATAAGCGCTTTTCCGGCAACAGATTTAAGAGATTCTTCGAGCACCTCCGGATTGGAATTATCAAGCAATACCGGAAGAGAAGTATACTGCCCGGCAAGTTCAACAGCTTTGCTTAAAAGCAATTTCTCGTCATGTTTATAACCGGAGACATTAATATCGAGCGCAGCCGCACCGGCTTCAGCCTGGACGATGGCTTCTTTCTTCAGTATGGAAAATTTCCCCTCCCGAAGTTCTTCCTTGAATTTCTTTCTACCCGCCGGGTTGATCCTCTCCCCGATAATCCGGACAGGTTTATCATCCCGGACTTCATAAACTTCCCTGGCACTGGCAATTCTAAAACCAAACTTATTATTCCTCTTTTCAGGCTTCCTGCCTTTGAAGCTATTTGCGATCAGTTTCGTAAATTCCGGCGTTGAGCCGCAACAGGAACCGATTATCCCTGCACCTGCATCCACAAAATCATCAATATATGTCGCAAACTTTTCCGCGGTCAGTGTATATACCGGTTTCCCATCCACGATTTCCGGCAATCCCGCATTCGGCTCGACGGAGATCGGCAAGTTTGTCGACCTGCCCAGTTCCCTGATAACTCCGACCATCTCCTCCGGCCCGACGCTACAGTTAGCGCCGATGGCATCGAGATCAAGCGCTTCCAGTGCTACCGCCATCACCTCAGGGCTGGAACCAGTAAGGGTGCGCCCGTTATCCTGGAAAGTGAGATGCGCAATGAACGGTAGATCGTATTCACCCAAAGCGTCTTTAAAAGCTATCACCGCAGTTTTCAGCTCATGAATATCCGAAAAAGTTTCGAAGACAATTATATCGGGCAGTTCATCTTTTACAGACTCTGCCTGGGCCCTGAAATTATCATACAATTCATCAAAGGTTTTATCGCCAACAGGTTTTATGAATGATCCGCTGGGGCCTACACAAAGCCCCACGTATGCCCTGTCCCCTGCAGCTTCCTTAGCAAGGCGGATTGCAGTGGTGTTGACATCTTTTATCCGCTCCGCGAGGCCATACTCAGCCAACCGCATCGGGGTCCCCCCGAGGGTATCGGTAAGGATAATATCAGCCCCGGCGTCGACGTACATTCGGTGGATATCGCGTAATTTATCCGGAATCTCAAACACCGCTTCCTCCGGCATAGCATCAGGCCGAAGGCCCTCACGCTGGAGGAATGTACCGATCGCCCCGTCGAGGACGAGAAACCTTTTCTCAAGTTCTTCCCTGAATTTATCCCTGTTCATCCCTGTTCGTTATCCTTTCTTCACTCCGATCACAGCAGTGATCGATTTTTCCGGTATCATCAGATATGCATCGTTCAGTTCAATACCTATTTCACCAAGGCAGAGTATATCATCAATCATTCTCTGCGCATCAATTTTCCAATCGCCATAACCCGGGCTGTACCTCTTTGTAATGGGGGCGTTTGCTTCCCTGGCAATCCGCCGGGTAAGCGCATCCGCTGCCGCCTCCACGAGTTCGCTGCTTACCGCATCCATTAAAAGCGCTCGGGTGACCTCGCCTGAATCTGAAAGGTCTTGTATTTTATCGGCAATCGCCCTACCGACTGTTAGGGCAAGAATATAAATTTCTCCGCAACCAGTCAGCCAGCTGGCAAGATCTTTGGAAAACAACTCGGTTTTTTCGTTCTTTTCACCGCTGAGTATTATTTTGCCTGAATCCAGGTTTTCTATATTCATTTTTAACCACGCCGCCTGAACATCGGCTAGCGAAAGGGCTTCAGAATAAACATCATCGAAAATCCGGTCAAACGTAGAATGGTCCACAGCTTTCCCTCCGCGGTTCAGCCGCTTGTATACCTTCTCCCTGCTCACGCTCAGAGGAACGCCCTTTATCCTGTTAATCATAAAACCGATTTAAACCTATAAATTCCGCAATAGTGTAGCATTTTTTAACAAATGAATACACATCTCGAAGTAATACGGTATAAAACAGGATATCTACTGAGCTAAATGTATCTTTTATTTGATGATTTCAGCGGAAGAATGTAAATTTAGGGTAGTATGGAAAAACTTGTTGAAGAATATTTAAAATATCTCCAATATCAGAAGAATTATTCTACAAACACACTGACAAATTACGAGGTAGACCTTCGGCAATTCCGCGAATACCTTGATGATAGCCCGCATATCAGCGCCGGATACACGGCATCCGATATCGATAACGTCATAATCCGCGGCTTTTTAGCCAGCCTCGCAAAAAACGAGATCACCAGCAAAAGCCGCGGCAGGAAGCTCGCGACCCTGCGTTCTTTCTTTCGCTGGCTGAAAAGGGAAGGATATGTAAAATCCAATCCTGCGAAGATAATCGCCTCGCCGAGGACAGAAAAGAAATTGCCGAAGTTCCTCACTGAAAAAGAGATGAATACCTTTCTCGACATGCCGGATACCTCGAAAGCCCTTGGATCAAGGGATGCCGCCCTGCTTGAACTGCTATATTCCACAGGGCTTCGCTCCGCAGAGGCAGTCAGCCTTGATCTCGCGGATATCGACCTGAAAGGACGTTTCCTGCGGGTAACAGGTAAGGGCAACAAGGAGCGGATGATCCCGTTCGGTGAACCGGCACAGGACCGAATAACTGCTTATCTACCTAAAAGGAGAGAGATAATCGCCAATCGAGGGCCGGAAGCATCGCAGACCGAGGCTCTTTTTATTAACAACCTCGGGACGAGACTCACAACGAGGAGCGTCAGGAGAATCGTCGCAAGATATATACAGATGGCTTCACTCGCCAGTGGAATCTCGCCTCATTCTCTCAGGCACTCATTTGCAACGCATCTTTTAAACGCAGGAGCTGACCTGCGCTCTATCCAGGAGCTACTCGGGCATTCATCGCTTTCTACGACGCAGAAGTACACACAGGTCGGGTTCGAGAAGCTCATCCAGACCTATCGTAACGCGCACCCGAGAGCAAAAATACAGGTTGAAAAAAACGAAAATAATAATTAAATAGGATTATAAATAACTTTTAATAAGGTAAAAAACATGAAGAAAATTTCAATCGCACTTTTACTGATTTCTCTTTTGTTACAATCCGTAATACTCGCTCAAAAAACCGATGAAGAACTTCTCGGCGAGGTCCAATCAGCATACGCAAAATACAGTACCGCTCTCATAATGGGTGAATTTAAAACCGCTTATGACTGCCTTTCCTCTTCCCAGAAAAAAACCACAAATTATAAACTCTTTGTGGAAGCTAACGAAAAAATGAGCAAGGTCACCAATTTGAAAGCTTCTCAGCTATCCAGCTTGAAAATGAAGGGTAAATACGCAGCGGCGAAAGCGGTTATTTACCTTGATTTTATCCCGGAGGATAAAGACAAACAGGTCCTAAACGGCAAAATCGAAACACCGGTTTATTTCATCAAGGAAAACGGCGAATGGAAAATTGCTACCGGAGAAGAAGAGAATATGAAAATTTTCTTGAAACAACACCCCGACGCTGCAAAGCTGATGGAGCCTTTTAAGACCCAGGTTTATTATAAACAAAAGGGGATCTGGATAGGATTTAAATACAAACAAAAAGAAGGCTCCGAGTACGTAATACCTCAGACCTGAAAACGCTGTAAAAACAACATACGCTTGTAAAAATCTTTTGTTATCATATAATTGAGTGAATCGGAACGATTATTAAAGGAAAAAAATGGCGGCCGAAAAACAGGGTATTTCGCTCGACAATTTACGTGAAAAAGGAATTCTGAAGGAGAAATCCGCCCAGATTTTCGAGCTCGGGATGTGGATCAAAGCTATTGAGTCCTACTTCCGACTGGAAGGAAATACACTGTTCCGTAGCGAAGGGTACAGCCTTGCCCAGCGCAATTTCGTCGAAGAAATAAAAATCATCGACAACCTTCTTCTCCGGATAACCCGCCTCTGCGTTAGCATCATCGGGACTGAAGAATGGAACTTGATGAAGTTCTATGAATATGTCGATAATATCCTTCTGAAGAAAGATAAACCGAGAATCATTAATCAACCGCGGAATGGCCATTACCAGAAAAGCATTCAGGATTTGTTTGACCAGCTTGCGGATATCCGGTTGATCATTAAAGATTTCCTTGCTAATTCAAGGATAAGCTACGACGCATTTATAGGGGTTGGCAAAATAATCAACCGCGAGATCGCGTCTTTTCCTTTTTTATATGAGCTTAAAGGTTACGAATTCAACCAGATTTATGATCGTGTGGAAAACGCAAAGATATCCAGAATCGTAAAGCAGATAAGCGACAGACAGGTCAGGAAAGAACAGGCACGCATTTTCCTCGAACTTTTCCGCCTGCTGAACTATCTACGCTTTATTGATCCGGGTGATGACGAAATCCGCCGGGTGAAGATGAGTCTGCCGATTTACGCCCAATTTTATAACGAACTTCATATTTTGTTTGACCATATTGAGGACAATATCCGGCATATGAGCAGCCATCTGATTTCTTATGCCGAGGTCTTGAGAAACTTCATCCATGGAACTTCCGCCGAGCTGAAAAAGGTGTTCAACCACGAACTCCTGGGGATTGTAATCCTCCGTAACGATATGGAAATCCGTAAAAAAGTGCTCGACAGCAGCCGGATACTGCAAAACCATATTGAAAGATCAATTGTCCGCTTCGGCCAGTTTTTCGACCGTTCCTTGAAGGGCGGGGATATCTTCGAACATTTCGTCACCAGGCGCGAAGAAACGCTGAAATTACGCAGGATACTACTCGAAATCATGAAATCTCTGGATGCATTTATGATGGATAAAGACAAAGGTACTTTTAAATCTTTCATCTCACAGATAAAAGAATTCAAAGATGACTACCTTAAATACCTTCGATACCAGGACTGGGAGGTTTTCGATAGGTACATAACAGCGTTCCTTAAAGCAAAAAGCCAGAGGGACCTACTGAGGACATCCGAGGATTTTAATAAATACCTTACCGAGCTGTTCCAGCAAATTGGCAGCAGATCCGTGCTTTCCGATGAATACCTGAAAGTCTAATAATCCGTATGTATCAGGATAAATCGTGTTAAACTCATCGTATTAAAATTTGAATTTGAAAATACTATTAACGGAGGATAAACCATATGTTGAAAAAAATTACATGGACACTCATTTTGATTTCTTTATCTGCTGTTGCGGTTATGGCGCAGTTTGATGAATCCGAACTATTTAAACCTCAAAATCCTGTCACATTCAAAATTACAGGTCATGAGAAACCCATAAAAATTGCTGATAGTATTTTACTCAACATAAAATTTTCCGTGGAACCGGGTTACCATATAAATCTTTACCCTCCTTTTAAAATTGGAGCAAAAATCGACAGTACAACAAATTTATATAAAACAGAAATACTGATCGATAAAAAAGTCCTTGATGATGCGGAAAAAAAAGTAGATAAAGGCGAGACTGTAATACTACATACAGATAAACCTTATGGTTTTAAAATACTGGGGACAAAAAACCTTAATACGGGTAAACATTCAATTGATTTGAGTGTTACCGTATTCTTCTGCTCGGATACTGACGGTATTTGCCTCAGGAAAGCCCTGGAGAAAAACATAGAACTGACCCTGACTAAGTAATATTTACCCGGTTTTAAACACGATTTGGACATGGAAAACAGTGTGCCTTTTTTTCCTTGACTATTTGCTTCATCCGCCTATATTGAAAACGAATTTAGTAACTGGAGGATAATATGGCTTATACAATAACAGACGCATGCACTGCTTGTGGTACCTGCATTTCAGAGTGTCCTGTAGATGCTATCTCCGAAGGCGATATCTATAGCATTGATGCTGGAACCTGCATTGACTGCGGCGCATGTGCCGATGTATGTCCGGTAGAAGCAATTCATCCGGAATAAAAGTCATCCATAAAAAGACTTAAAGCCCTTCCATTTGATGGAAGGGCT
>JAFGBY010000149.1 GCA_016932915.1 Acidobacteriota bacterium
AATATCTCAGGCAATAACAGCGGTTAAGACAGAAAAAGGTATAGTTGTTATCGATACTTCTGCGACGGTTCAAATTGCTGAAAAAGTCCGTGACCTAATTATAAAAGATTTTGGTACTGATAATTTTGCTTATGTATTTAATACTCATGGACATTTTGACCATACAATCGGCAACCAGGTATTTGATGAAGCGAAAATAATTGCACATAAAAATGCTGTGGTTGAGATGAAAAAATTCGCAGAAAACCAGGAAGATTTTATTCAGCGTAGAGAATCATTCATCCAGCGTACGAAAAACAGGCTTCAGGGACTGGAGAAAGAAAGTGATGACTATAAACAAGCCGCCTGGTTGGTGCAGATTTCTGAACTTATACTGCAGGACCTGAAGGAGAAATTTGTGCCCAGGTACCCCGATATAAGTTTTGATGATACCTATACACTGGATATGGGTGATACTACATTCAATGCTTATTATTTTGGAAATGCTCATACAGACAGCGATATATTTATCTTTATACCGGAAAAACAGATCCTCTTTGTTGGTGATCTCTTTTCCAATAATTTTTACCCCTTCAGTTACTACCCTGCTTTTAAAAGTTTTCCAATAAAAAAACAGATTGCCCTTCTAGATAGCTTTCTGAAGAAAGATCCTGAATCGGTTCGCGTGATCAATGGACATGGTGAAACCGGTGATTATAAATATTTGCAGGTACGCAGGGATTACCTCCAGAAACTGTATGTTGAATTGGAGAAAGCATATGCCGCCGGTTATTCGTATGATGACATAAAACAGGATTTCGGTCTTTCACCAAAGTTCGATTTGCTAAAAGAAACAGGAATAAGCGAGGGATATCTCTACAGATGTCATGATCAGTTTTTACTGATATTCTGGGATCTCTTTGCTGTATCAGCTTCGAATCACCTTGAAGAGATTATAGATACCAAAGGATTAGCGGAAGCGGAGAAGGAATACAAACAAATATCGGAAGACAAAACAAATAAGTATTTCTATGATGAAGGAGAATTTAATCAGTCAGGGTATAACTATTTAGGCGAGGGTAAAAGCAAGGAAGCTGTTTTTATATTTGGTATCAATACCGTTAAATTTCCAAATTCCTGGAATACCTGGGACAGTTACGGCGAAGCTCTAAAAGCAGCAGGAGAACAGGAAAAATCAATAGCAGCGTATAAAAAAGCATACGAATTGTATCCGAGCCCCCAAAGCATTCATAACGCATTAAATGAAGCGGCGCCGGGATGGATCAAAGATTATAAACTTGAAATCAGTAAAGTTGACGATGGCATTTATAAATTCATTTTCCCATTCCGATACAAAACCAACACCATTGCTCTTATAGATAATGGCAGTATGTTGATTATTGATCCTGGACTTGGTGGAACTGAAGAGTTGTTGAAAAATGCAGTGAATAGCCTGGGTGTTACAAAGAATGAATACATAATAAATACACACGATCATTTTGATCATATCGGGGCAAATGGTTTTAATGAAAAAGCCAAACTGATAGATTTCGAAAACCTTGAGAAACTAACGGAAGAGGGAATTTTAGAGAAAATCACTGTTGATGGATCTTTTCCTTTTGTCGGCTTATACAAATTTAAATATAACAACGAAGATATTTTCTTTATCCCTGTTGAATTTTTGCATGAAAATACCAATATGTTGATCTATCTCCCAGGGAGAAAGATTGTCCTGATGGGCGACCTGCTGCTTTCACAATCATTTCCTGCGGTTGGTGACCGCGCCTATAAATACATGAAATTCCTTGATGAGGTTTTAAAATATTTCTCAATGGATTGTAAATTTTTCCCCGGGCATGGAAGGATTCTAGATTACAACGAACTGACTGCGTACAGGGATATGCTTGTAAAAACCTCATCGCTGATAGAAAAAGCGGCTGAGGCAGGAAAAACTCCTTTCGAGATGCGTCGGGATGGTTTGCTTAAAGAATATAATGAGTACGATAATATGCTCGACTGGCTGGGAACGAATTACTGGATCAAGAATATCTATAACATCTATTACCAGAAAACACATTAGGATTGTTTTGACGAATCTATAGTTTTCAAATATTAATAGATATTTATAGCTTACTCATTTATCTTTAACGCTATCTGTGTATATTTATAAAGTTACGTATTACTTAATTAACTATAAAGGAGTTTTTATGAAAACCATTAAATTATTCGGCCTGTTTCTTATTCTCTTTCTAGTTGCCTGTTCCGGTGGTGAACAGGGGGTAACCGAATCATCCGGTAGTGATTCAAAACCGGATAACTGCTCGCTGGTGACCGAAGCTGAGGTCGCGGATGTGCTCGGCAAACCGGTAAAACAGGGCGGCGATAGCGCGTTGGGATGTGCTTATATCCCCGAAGGCGAGACGTTATCTTATTTTACCGTCCTGGTGAGAGAGAAGGAAGGAACACCCGAAGATACATATAAAAACGCCAGTTCAAGAGTGAAGGTGGAAAAGCTTGCTGGAGTTGGCGATGATGGAGCGATGGTCATCAGTGAAGGCTTTGTTTCAGATGTAGTCATCTTTTCAGGGGATTGGGCAATTCGATTCAATGTTACATTCGCCGATATTGAACTCGGTTCCAAGAAATTTGAAAGATTCAAATCTGTAATGAAAAAAGCGATCTCGAGACTGTAGATTTGGAATAAACTTAGAGTCTTCTAATTTTTTCCATACCATGATTTGTCATGCCGAGCTTGACCCGGCATCTTTATTAGAAGCCAAAAGTGAAGTTCACGCAGTACTTCAATAGAACATCTTTACAATATCTAGATTTATCAACTCTTAAAGACCCCGGCTCGGAGACGGGGGTGAAATAACTTGAATTGATTTGATACTGCCTTTCAGCTATACTTCCTCGGGAGACAGGGAAAAACCGATGCCGAAGAAAGTTATAAAAGCAGAAAGCCTTATTTCATCTATTATAAACAGCCGTGGGGGGATGGCGCTCCTTCTTTTCTTTTCATTGATTTTGATATTCAATGATCTGTCGAAGCCGGGGCTGCCATCGAATGATGACTGCGCGAAGGCAAGGCGGGCAATCGAGATGATAGAATCAGGTGACTTGCTCACTCCCACGCTCGGCGATGAGCCTAATTTCGACCACCCTCCGCTCTATATCGCACTTCTTTCGACCGGATTTCTGCTCTTCGGCAAGTCGGCATTCGCGGCGCGGTTTTTCGGCGCGGTCTGCGCGTTGCTGACTGTTTACCTAATCTATATTATCGGCACTCGGGTAAGCGGCAGGAAAGCCGGATGGTGGGCGGGATTTTTCCTGACGACCTCGTTCTTTTATATAAAAATCGCACGGCGTGTCCAGGCGGATATCCCGTTTGCCGTGTTTACCCTGGCGGCGCTCTATTTTTTCATCAGGGCGTATGAGGCCTGGCAGGAATCGGAAGATATGGGAAAGTCTAATGCGCAAATTTTCAAATTCATGTTACTCTTCGGTTTCTTCACCGGGCTTTCGGGCCTGATAAAATCTGTCTTTATTGTATTCCCTCTCGCTGCGCCGTTTTTATTTATTATTATCAGAATGCAATTTAAAAAAGGGATAATCCTGCCGTATTTCGCAGCCTCTGCGCTGGCAATTATCACAGCCGGGTGGTGGTATCTATATTCTTACATCAAACACGGTTCTCTGTTTGTCCGGGCCTATGGGGAGAAGTTCCTCGGGCATCATATCTCCG
>JAFGBY010000150.1 GCA_016932915.1 Acidobacteriota bacterium
GGTTTTATAAGAAGAGAATATAATCACAATGTCACTGGGGAACGATGGTCCCTCAGAAAGATGGGATGGCTGTCCCGCCATACATACCTGGGTAAGGTAATATATTCTTTATACGGCGGCCCCAGGATGCCGGCAAAAGAAGGAAACGAAAAAATCTTTCGCTACCTTCCAGCATCGGTAAATCCCGAGGATACAGTTTGGGCAGAGGCATTTGATGAGATAAAAAGTATTAAAAAGTGGGCAGAAGACAGAAAATTGCCGCTTGTCTTCGTAATTTTCCCGACTACCGCGCAGATTGAATATCCCGATACAATTTCACGCAAACCTCAGGATATCCTCGATAAATTCCTCGATGAAGAAGGGCTTCTCTACATCGATCCGTACAAGGAATTCCTCGATTACAGGGCTAAGACAGGGGAATCGCCATTTGTAGATACTTCTACTCACCCGAATCCAAGGGCACTGGCGTTGATCGCAGACCAGATGGTGGACATGTCACTCAGCAAAGGACTGATTATAAATAACATTCCGGAACCGGGAACAATCGATATCGGCACAGTGAATGATAATGATTACATCTCCTATGGATGGGATAAGCCGGAAAAATCCCCTGAAGGTATAAATTACCGGTGGGCGGTTAACGGGGATACGAAAATCCTGATCCCTGCCATGAAAAAATCTGAATCAGTTCTTTCAATCCGCTTGAAACCGTTTTTCCCTGAGTACAACAATAAAATGCTGACTGTTGAACTTTATCTGAACGATAAATCGGTTGGCAGCCATATTCTCAAAGAAGACTGGCAGACTGTTACGTTTAAGCTGGATGGACTGAAGACGGACAATTATAATAATCTGCTTTTCAGGTTTAATTACGCCATAAGCCCAGGAGATTTAAAGATGTCGAACGATATACGTGAATTGACAGCAATGGTAGACTGGATAAAATTTAACTAAAAAATGATCTTATGCGGGGCGTGATATGCTATCACGCCCCATACAAATCGTTTCGTAATTAAAGTTTTTTAACTTCAGCTTTCTGAGACAATCCTCACAGATTAATGATGATCATGGTGGCCGTGTCCACCACAGCAGCTTTCCTCATCCAGTGATTCAAGTTTGCCGGCATCATATGCATCCAGAATATCTTTAACGGTTACGCCCTCGCATCTGTAAAGTCCAATTCCCTGTTCTTTCAATAATGCATAAGCCCTACGGCCAATTCCCTGGACTACAAAAGCATCAAAATTCCCAGCGCCTACTGCGAGTATCGGCATACATTGCCCGTGAGCATGATGCTGGTTTGAGTTATTCTGGTATTTCAGAGATTTGTCATCACTGTTCCATATCATAAAACCTTCCGCAGAGCCGACATGGCCGCTGAGGCTACTCTCAATTCCATTATCCTCATTTACCGGTATACATAAACGCATTTTATTCTCCTTTTTCTTCATTTAAATCCTGTATATGCTCACCACTCTTGTTTATCGCGAGCGCTTTCTGCTCAAGGATGCAGCTGATTACCTTCTTCCTGCCGCTTTTCATAAGGCGTTGAACTGTACCGCGCGAGACACCGATTTTTTCACCCGCTTCTTCCTGGGTCAGTCCATCAAAATCACACAACCTCAAGACTTCAAGTTCATCCATCCCAAGGGAAACAATTTCTGTTTCAGACATCGGTACTCCTGCCGGCTTGAAGAGCTCAATCCCTTCAAACCTTCCGCAAAACCTTGTCTTCTTGCATCTCGGCAATTTACTGCTCCATCGTTTTGTGCATATGCACATAATAAAACTAATTATACATTTAGCAACTTTTTTTTCAAATTAATAAAAAAAATGAGGAAAAAAACTAATAATCCAGTTCTGCGGATTCACTTAACAATCGCTGAATAATCTTATCATATGTTAAAGACCCGTCCTTAAGACCTTTGATAAACTTTAAACGATGCCTCTCTGGCAATCTTGCGTTAAAAAGCAGATTTGAGAGTTTATCTATAAATTCATCTGACTTTATGTTCTTGGCACTTAATAAATCTTCAATAGGAGCGGCGGCAGTCAGTTCCAGTTTTGCGGATTTAAATTCTTCCGTTAGACTGCTGGAATTTAGGATTATCATCACCTTCTCAGGAAATCTTGCAACAGGCACGAAAACCTCTCTTGGTGCATTAAAAGAAACAAATGAAAATCCAGCAAGAGTATCCGGGTGTTCAGAGAGAAGACTGACCAGTGTTTTTCTCTTAATAAGAATAATCTCATCAGGCGATGATGATTTTATTGCATTAAGTATTTGTTCAAGTGAAGAAATATTCTTCTTGAAAGTCCATCGACTTAATTGCTCCTTAAGTTCCGCACGGGCAATCAATGAAAAACCGCTTCGATCCATTCCAAAGCATTGAACTTTATCCAACACTCCCGGCAACCTGGTATACAAGAGTTTTCTCCATGGATGATCAGCAATAATACCGTCATCGATGCCTTCACGCCGGACAAAAAGGTTATAATGATAATCCTGTGTGATGGCATAAGATTCAAGCAGTTTAACCATTTCATTACGTGTATAGATCTTTTTATCGAGCAGGGTAGTGAAATAGACAGTCCTCGAATCGGCCATTTCATACCCGAGAGCGTTTAGCGAGGCATTACGAATAAAACCTGCATTATCGACAATATTGTAATCAACCGCCTCGGAAGGCTGTTCGAGCGGGAAGAGCACCACTCCGTTTTCTTTCAGGTATTTTTCCGCTTCGCCCCCACAGAGCACTAATCCCACCCTGACTTTTGGAGTTCCAAAGGTAAAAGCATATCCCATTGAATGATTGAAATATAATATTTTCTTCTTCTCTTCAGAGCTGATTTCGCCATTGTTTAATGCCTGGAGCATCCTCCTTCTTGAAGTAAGAATCGTGTCAAATTCGCTAATTTTTCGAAGCTCCTCACCAAGTGGTTTCGGAGAGTACTTTGCCCTGTCAGCAAAATTGAGATGAATAAACTCAGCCCAGTGAAAATCATGTTTCCCTAGATGGTTCCAGATAAGGGCGCCCTGCCCTTTTCCTTCATAATATGAACTTACTATATGGTGGGTCTCTCTGATTGAATTAGATGTATAAAGGAAGGCATTCCCCCACTGGAATACCATAAACAAACCAAATAAAACCATTGTAGTAATCAGCAGGTGTTTTTTCGCAGTAAAAGTAACTTTAATTTTCCGGTATAGATAGACAACGAACCAGGCAATGATCATTGCGAGCGCCGGATAGATTATGAACTTGTACCTTACCAGTTTTGTCTTTGCGATAGTAAGCAGGATTAACGGAACAGCTATCCATATGACAATGAACAACTGTTTCTTTTTTTTCTCTTTGATAAGTTTGAGGATAAAAAATGTAACTGCTGGGAAAAGTATTATCAACCAGTTGCTCAGCAGCGTCAGATTTCGGAAGTAATACAAGTGGTCATCTGCATGGGAAAAATATCCCTCAAACACCCTAACTTTCCATTCATACTTAATATACTTCTGTATAAAGTCGGGATGTGCCAATATGAAAGGAACCAGCCAGATTGCCAGCAATCCGAATCCGACTAGAGGGATAAGCCATATCCTCAGTCTGAAAAATTCTTTATACTTACCGATAAGCAGAATAAAACACCCAATGATTATTATCGGCATCAATGCCTGGAGGTGTTTGAAGTATAGTGCAAAGCCAAAACTTAAGCCCATTAAAACAGGGGCATATTTTTTCCTACCATATAATGCTGCGAAAAAATATATAAATGATATCGCACCCAACAGAAAACCGGAATCGTATTGATTAGTCCTTGACCAGTTTATGAATATCGCTTTTGTTGTGAAGAGGATGAACGCGGATATAAAACCAACCCATCTATCAAAAAAGAGCCGTCCCAGTAGAAAAGTCAATATAACAACAACAAGAGCCATAATTGCATCGAGAATTCGAAGGGTCGTCAGTGAAACCCCGAAAATTTTTAATATTGGATATTTGATCCAGGTCTTCAGAGGAAATTTATGGTAATACCTCTCGGAGAGATAATTATCTTTCGGGAGAAAAATATTATCGTTGCTCGAATTAAGAACTATATCATGGCGGGAATTCAACGCCTCGTCATCTATATAGCGTATTGTATCGCCTTCTAGATTATTAAAAAGAATGATAGATGCAAACAGGATTAGGGCAAAAAGTAAAATGGTATCTATACGTATCCATTTCTCGTGGTTTAACTCCATATCAAAAAAACCGTTATTTACCGCCAAGGTATTCTCTTTTTTTCTGCCGCGCATATACATCCCTATCCTCACTCCGATTATAGAATAAACTCCATCAATTTATAAGCTATCCCGAATGTCGAATATAAAGAATTTTTTCAACACTAATTTTTAATAAAACAAATAGGTCTTTTTTAATGTAATATGTAATAGAAGTTACTTGTTACTGAAGTAAAAAGATTATAGTATTACATCAAGTATTAAGGAACAAAAGGAACTTCAGAGAACTGGTTAATGACCCGTGATAAAATTATGAAGATTTCGAAGGGGAGAACAAAATGAATAAAAGAATAATTTTTCTTTTCGCATTTCTACTTTGTTTAATTATGATTACTTCAACCGGATTAGCGGCAACCTCGTTTAAAGACCTGGTCGGTCGGGTAAGAATCGGCGCCGTACAAAAAAGCGGACCTATCCAGGTTCCTTTCATCACATGGGGAGGCGATGTAGCTACGTTTTATGCTAATGATGGCCTCCGGACAGGAAACGGTTCGATTTATGATAAACTCGGCCTGGACCTCAAACTAGTAAATGGCGACAATTTCATCCAGCAGGTACGGGACTATATGGAAGGAAAAAGCCCGTTCCTTCGCGGCACATTCAGGATGATCGGGCAGGCATCTGAGGTAATCGGTTCAGATCCAAACACCAGGGGAGTGATGATATTACAGCTGACCTGGTCTGCCGGCGACCACTGCGTTGCCAAATCCGGGATTAAAACTATTAAAAGCCTCAAAGGTAAAAAAATAGCCCTGCAACGCGGCGGGCCGCATGTAGGTATGCTCGATGACGTTCTGAGGAATGGCGGCCTAAGTTGGAGTGATATTGATGTAGTATGGGCGGATGATCTTTCAGGCCCGAATGGCCCCGCAGAACTGTTCCGTAAAAATAATGATATAGCTGCATGTTTCGTTATCTCACCGGATATGATCGGCCTTACCGGAGGCCTTCAGAGTGTAGGAAGTGGAGCGGAAGGAACCGTAAAGGGCGCAAGGGTACTGGTTTCGACAAAACAGTTATCCTACTCCATCGCTGACGTTTATGTTGTCAGGAGTGATTTTTATTATACCAATAAAGATTGGGTTGAGAAATTTGTCGCCGGTTATTTAAAAGGCGCGGAAGAGCTGATTGATTTAAAAAGAGACTATGAAAAAAGCGGCTCTGACAAATTTATGAATATTCTGAAAATGACCCAGAATATATATGGGAAAGATATTATACCTACACTGGAAGAGGATGCATACGGCCTTATCGATGATGTCACTTTCGTCGGGTATCCAGGAAACGTTGCCTTCTTTACCGATAAGGATAATTCCAGAGGATTTGCTGTCTTCACCACAAGAGCGTTGAATCTTGCTGCAAACCTCGGCCTTATAAGTAGGAAGATACCTTTAAAAGCTCATGATCTTAATTATAATTCTACAGCCTTTATCGGTTACCTCACTAAAACCAAAATCGAAAGAAAAGAACGATTTAAAGCTGAAGCGGTAAAGAAAGAGATCGAGGAACTGACGGCTGGCGGAAACCTTGATAAAAGAGTTATTTTATCATTCACTATCCATTTTGAACCAAACCAGATGGACTTCTCGGATGCTAAATATGCAAAAGATTTTGATGAGGTCTTGCAGAAACTGGATCAGTTTGGTGGTGCGGTTGTCGCAATCCGCGGACATACCGACCCGACAAAAACTTTACTCATGTTCGTCCGTGCCGGGCTTAAAAAAGGCATTCTAAAAAAATCAGGTTCATCTGGAAATTATAAGTATTACTACCAGGGTAAACTGTTTGATCTGAATGATGTTTCTAAGATTGTCGAACTTGTAAAAAGCGGAGCTTTCGATGATCCTGAATATAACGCAAGGGAAGTTGTACAGGCAGGGATTAATCTCTCCAAGAAAAGAGCAGAAGAAGTACGGGAAAGCCTGCTCGCTTACGCTAAGAAAAAAGGTGTACCTATTGATGCCAGCCAGATCCAGGCATTTGGCGTCGGTGTCTCTGAGCCGTTGATTGCAAAACCGACAAACGAATCTGAAGCAAGGGAAAACATGAGGGTTGATTTCTCACTGGTTGCCACATCACCGGAAACAGTCAATCCTTCCGATTTTGATTTCTAAGGATAGAAGACTGATAAAAAAACGGAAAGGACACCACAATGAGAAAATTAACTATGTTGTTCTCCCTGTTGCTTATACTAAATTCGATCTCGTTTGCAGCAAATGAACAGCTGAAAGATAACCTGATTGTACTGATGGACTGCTCGGGTTCTATGGATGGCAATAAACTTGTACAGGCAAAAACCGCATTGAGGCAGGTACTCAAAACATTACCTAAAAATACAAATTTCGGATTACTTGCCTTCGGAGAAAGAAGCGGATGGATATATGAGCTGGGCCCGGTAAACGAGGCAAAGCTAGATAAAGCTATCAGTGCCCTTCGAGCTGAAGGAGGAACCCCACTCGGCACCTATATGAAAACTGCTGCTGACAGGCTCTTGAAACAGAGAACTGAGCAGCTGGGTTACGGCACATACCGTCTTTTAGTAATAACTGATGGTGAAGCCAACAATGAAAATCCTGACTATGTCGACAATTACACACACCAGATTATATCGAAAGGCATCACGGTTGATGCAATCGGTGTTTTCATGGCATCGAATCATACCCTTGCCAACAAGGTTCATTCATACAGGACAGCAAAAGATGCCGCTTCCCTTGAAAAGGCAATATCGGAAGTCCTCGCTGAAATCACTGAGGATGATACAGATAATATCGGTCAAGATGCATTTCAGGAAATAGCAGGATTAACTGAAGAATCGGCAGATGCCATTCTCAAGGCATATCCGGTTTACAATAACCAACCGATCGAAAATAAACCGATAATAGACCATATAAGCGGTGAAAATCTTAGCGAAAGTGATGTTGATACCGATACTGATCGAGGAGGGCCCTCACTATTTACTATAATACTGATATTGATTGTAATCTTCCTGATGGGCAAAGCTGTATTTTCAAAACGAAGAAAAGCATGATACCTGGGAGAAAATGAATGAGTGAAGCGAAACCAAAGAAAATTTTAGGGCTGATCCTCACGTGGCTCATCGTTGCCCTGGTTCTGGCGGTTGCTTATAAATATTTCGTCAAACCAAGCCAGGAAGACAAAATAGAGGAACTTACCTCGGCACAAAGTCAGTATGAGGATGAGGTCACAATAAACCTGGATGCTTTTTCCGGATACTGTGTGCTCCGTTCTGAGGAATTTAAGGATGAATTGAAGAAACAGAAAATCCGTGTGAATCTGAATGACGACAATGCGAATTACCTCGAACGTATGAAACAGTTACAATCCGGGAAGTGCCAGTTCGCTGTATTCACGGTAGATTCGGATATCCTTAGTTCTGTAGCAATAGATGAATTTCCAGGCACAATAATTTTTATAATTGATGAATCAAAGGGTGCGGATGCGGTTGTAGCATATAAAAATGCTATGCCGAATCTCAATAGCCTGGACGACCCTGCAGCAAGGATCATTCTAACACCCAATTCGCCCAGCGAGTTTATGGCACGAATTATCAGGGCGAATTTCTCGTTGTCGGAACTCCCGGCGAAATACATTGTAGAAGCTGACGGTTCAGGCGCTGTACTTGAAATGTTCCAAAAAGCGCAGAAAGCCGAGAAACGGGCATATATAATGTGGGAACCTGACGTGTCGAGAGCGATGGAAAACCCGGAAGCCCATATTCTTCTCGATTCATCAAAGATCAAGGGATATATTGTGGACGTAATGATCGTCCAACGTAGGTATCTACTGGATAATCCCGAGATGGTCAGAAAAATTATGGAAGCGTATTTCAGGGCAGCATGGGTATATAAAGATGATATGGAATCGATTGTTATTGAAGATGCAAAAAAAACTGGCGGAAAAATAACTGATGAACAGGCAAAAAAAATAGTCGAGGGTATCCAATGGAAAAATACCGTCGAGAATTATGCCCACTTCGGCCTCCTGGATACTGAAAAGATGGAAGGCCTGGATAACCTTGAGGATATGATAGAACGGATTACAGATGTTCTCGTCCAGACTGATGCAATAAAGACTGATCCCTTAGTTGGGAAATACAACACCCTGTTCTTTCCTGGGATTCTTTCCGATATGCAGAAGGACAGGTTCCACCCAGGAAGAAGGATGAATATAATCGATGAGTCGAATATATCCGATACCGAACAGGTAAGAGGAGTTAAAGAATTACCAAAACTAAATGATAAGGATTGGGATAAGCTTGTTCCAGTCGGCCAGATGCGAATCAACGAGATAAGTTTCGGTAGAGGTAAGGCGACAATAGGTATTCAGAGTAAACGCGATCTTAAAAAGCTTGCGAAACAACTTAAAGCCTGGCCGGATTATTACCTGGTAGTTGTTGGAAGAGCAAGGAAAGAGGGTGACCTTGATCTTAACAGGAAACTTGCACAGCAACGTGCTGAAATTGTGACCGAGTTCCTGATTAAAGAGGGAGGAATAAAACCTCACAGGATAAAAGCTAAGGTCGCAAAAATATTTAACCGAGGGGGCGAGGGTCAGAGTGTAAGTTTTGTAGTTTCTGAGTCGCCTTATTGATATAATAAATACTATGAGTGAAAAGAAAGCTAGGTTAAGATTCCTAAAAATACTGTTTTCAAAAATCCCGGTGATGTTATCGGCAGGAGCTTCTCTGTTCACGCTTATACTTGCTTGGGCAGTTGATTTCAAGAATACCATTTTAAATTTCACGCCGCTGGCGGGATTGATAATGACTATCGGGATTATAATTAGCATCCTGTTCTCTTCAGGTGAAGAAATCGCCGAACAGGCGGTTGAACAGATAAAGAATGAAACAGTTGAAAACAGGGATAAAGAACTAAACGACCTTTACTGGTTGTTGAAGAATAACGAGTTCGATACGCGTGATGAAACACTCTTACTTGATTTGAAAAGCATAACAGATGAAATCCGGAAAGCCTGCCTTGAGGATGGAGGAAGCCTTGATGCTCACTCGAATATAGACCTGTATATGAAAGTAGATGAGTTGTTCAGGCGTTCGATTCAACTGCTCAGGCTTTCTGTCGAACTTCTATCAAGCGCAAAAAATATCGGTTCGAAAGAAATCAGCAAACAGCTCTTTAAAAAAAGAGACAGTATCCTCAAGGAAGTTGAAAAAAGCAAAAACCATCTTGGAAAAATTTTATTGCAAATCCAGGAATTCAAGTATCGGCTCGATAGCGATGATGAGGATCTCGAAGCCATCCGCAAAGACCTTGATACAAAACTGGACATAGCACGAAAAGTTCAATCCAGGGTTAATGATTGGAAAAAAGAAGCAGAAATAAAAGAATAATTAAAATTTATTAAAGGGGAAAAACTATGGCAAATCCACTTTTCAGGTTATTCAGGACAATCTGGTATAAGGTAATGTCCGTTTTCGGTGTCGTAGACAAGAAGCTCAGGATGGACCCTGGTGTAGTCGGTCAGAAATACGACAGACATATCGAGACATTGAAAAATGACATCGATAAATACATGGACGCGATTAGCTCGATAATGAGCCTCAACGAGAAAAAGAAGCTGGACTTGAAGAAAACCGAAGAAAAAATTAAAGACCTCACACAAAAGAAAGCAGGCGCATTCAAGTTAGCACAGAAACGTACGGAAGAACTGACAAAAAAGGGAGTCAGCCCGGAGGAAATCAGGATCGATGCTGAAGTTGTTAAATTTTCAGGTTATTACAGGGACTTCACATCCAGCCTTCAGAGAGAAATCGAGAGAATTGAAGAATTACAGGTTGAACTCAAACAGTCAACTGATGATATAGAGAAATATAAACTCCAATTATTGGAATTGAAAAGAAAAGTAGACAAGCTCAAAGAAGAAAAAGCACAGGCTGTTGCCGACGTAATCACTACCAAGCAGGAAGTGAGAATGAACAAGATGATCGCGGGCCTGAGCACCAATGTGGATTACCAGGAACTTGAAGATATCAGGCAGGATATCTCTGAATATAAAAACAAGGCAAAACTTACCCGAATCGTGGCCGGAACCGAGGGCAAACTCGATGAGGCTGCGATGAAAGAAGCCGGCAGAACCAGTGAAGCTGAGGATGAATTCTTCGATATGCTTCTTGGATCGAAAAAAGCGGATAAAAAAGGAAAAACTACTGAGACCAAGTTGCCGGAATAAACGATTTATTCCTTATCAACTCGAAGTTTAAACAATGGAGGATTAAAATGAGACGATTTACCGGATTAATGGTTATAACAGCGGCATGCTTGTTTCTTTTCATCGGGACAGTATTTGCTGAATACCCAACCTTTTCGCTCGCATGGAGCGAATATCCAAGTTGGAGCGCCTTCGGTGTTCTTCATGAATCTGGTCTTATAAATGGAGATGAAGGAAAACTCGGCCCGATCGAGAAAAAATGGAAAGTCGATATCGTTCTGCACGAGATGGATTACGACAGCACAATCCAGCTGTACGCTACCGGAAAAGCTGATGCTGTATGTATCACTAATATGGACATCCTTAGTCCTTCTTTATCAATTCAGTCAGTTGCAATACTCCCGACATCCACAAGTTTCGGCGCTGATGCATTGATCGTATCGAAGAAAATTAATAACGCAGCCGATCTAAAGAAAGTTACAGTATCAGGACTCGATCTTTCTGTTTCAAGATATACTTTCGAACGTAACCTTGAAATCAGAGGGTTGAAACCGGCAGATTATGATTTCAAGAACCTTGATCCCGCTACTGCGGCTCTTCAGTTCCAGCAGTCAAAACTGGACGCCATAGTAGTCTGGAATCCGTTTGTGCTCGACACGCTGGAAAAAACCACTGGATCGAAAATACTGAAGGATGAAAAAGGAAAACCTTACGATTCTACGATGATCCCCGGAGAGATTATCGATATGGTCGTCGTTTCCAAAGCTTCGCTCAGTAAACCGGGTGGAAAAAGCTTTGCATACGCTGTTATCGAAGGTTTCTATGAATTGAACAAAATGCTCGATGACCCGGCCGAAAGGGATAATACATTGGTCGCCCTCGGCGAAAAGTTTTCCAACCTCGGGCTCAACAGCATGAAAAAGGTAGTTCAACAGACCCGTTTCTATAAAAATGGGAATGAAGCGCTGAAGCTTTTCACGGGAAAAGAAATCAAATCTACTATGGAAAAAGTCGTAAAATTCTGCCTTAAATACGGCATTGTCGAGAAAAATCCTACAATTGAATTCGGTGTTGCAGGAAAAGCCAATGTCACCTTTGATCCTTCATATATTAAAAAGGTGATCGGTAAATAAACAAACTACAGTACAGGGTACGGTTTTTTCGATCGTACCCTGTTTATTTATACAAATTTTTTAGACAGGAGCGCTGAAAAAGTATGGTAGGCAAGCCGCTGAAACCCTGGCAGAGCATGCTGGTAATGTGGCTCTCTGTAATAATAATCCTTGCCGGTTATACATTTTTATCCAACCGGCAGCATGAAATTAATGCAAACGATAAAACTATTCCTACGTGGTCCCAGTTGAAAGAAGGCATTCAGAAAATAGTCGAGAAAAACGAGAGAAGCGGAGAACGCTGGCTTGTGGAAGACGCTAAAGCGTCGGCTGAAAGGCTTTTTCTCGGCCTCTTCTATGGTTTTTTCGGAGCACTCTTTCTTGGGCTGTTCATGGGTTGCTTCCCATTGCTTGATTCCGGCCTTTCATGGCCTCTTTCAATTTTATCTAAACTGCCGCCTACCGCGGCGCTTGCCCTGTTTTTTGTAGTCCTTGGTGTCGGTACAAATATGTATGTCGGCGTAATAGTAGTCGGTATATTGCCTATTTCAACTCTTACCATACGTCTAGCAACAAGAGATATCCCGAAGGAATTGATCAACAAAGCGCTGACACTAGGTGCCAGTAAAGGGGAGATGGTCTTTTCTGTAATATTCAGGCATATCCTACCGAAAGTCATAGATACACTTCGTCTTCAGATAGGCCCTGCCCTGGTTTTTCTTATTGCAGCTGAGTATGCCTGCGCACATGTCGGATTCGGATACAGGCTTCGCCTACAAGCACGACTGGTAAATATGGATGTTGTATACCCTTACCTTGTTATACTTATACTTTTTGGTTTCACATTTGATTTTCTTCTTGTCATACTCCAGAAATTGACATGCCGCTGGTATGTAGAGGAGCGAAGTGGTGAACATGGAAAAAACTAAAACAGAGCAGAATAAAACTATATTTGAGCTGCAGAACCTCTGTCACCATTTCGGCGAGGGTAAAAAGAGAAATAACGTCCTATATAAACTTAATCTTAAGATTCAGGAAGGCCAGTTTGTTTCGCTCGTTGGGCCTTCCGGGAGCGGGAAAAGTGTGCTTCTTCGCGCTCTCGTGGGAACTCATCCGCCAAGATCGGGAAACGTTATAGTCTACAGCGGGAAAAATAATGAAATTGCCGTTATAAAGAAAAAACCGGACAGAGACATCGGCATCGTCTACCAGGCATATAGCCTTTTCCCCTTCCTGACCGCGATTGAAAATGTGGCATTCGGCTTGAAGCTCGACCAGACAAAAATGCTTGGAAGATTACTGCTCCCGATTGGATGGAGAAGGCTTAGAAAACAACATATGGAACTGGCAGAGGAGATGCTGAATAAGGTTGGATTATCCGAAGCAAAAGACCGTTACCCCAGTGAACTTTCCGGAGGGATGCGCCAGCGTGTCGCCATCGCCCAGGCGCTTATAATGAAACCCCGGATTATCCTGCTTGATGAACCGTTCGGCGCACTCGACGAGGCGACAAGGAACGACCTTCAGGATCTTTTACTTACTCTGTACCAGGAAAACCTGGCGGAGATGAAAAAGGGTAACCGCCCGGCTTATACAGTTCTGCTGGTTACACATGAGCTTTACGAAGCTCTGCGTGTTGGCGACAGGGTGCTTGGCCTTTCGCCTCATTGGGATTGGAAAAAAGAACATGAACGTTTTCCCGGCGCGAAAATCGTTTATGATGAGCCGGCGCCTATTTACTCGCCGGATAAACCGGCTGATTTCGCAGCAATGCAGCGGCAGAAGAATAAAATAAGAAAAGCTGTTTTTGACCCCATCGAGGAATAATATAACAAGGAAATTGCAGGAGATATCCCATGGACGACCTTAAATACGATTTTTTATCCGAAGCAGGCAGGACAATAAATTCCCTCCAATCCAGCACAATCTTCTTAACAGGGAATGTTCATGACCATTTCAATGCGGATGGAAAATATGTGCCCCTTTCGGATTTCCTTAAGAAAAAATGGGATGTACCGGGAAAGATTATCATAACCTATAAACTTAACTCCGGGATAAAATTCCTGCATGAAAACCAGCGTAAGGACTTCGCGCGGATTTTTAGTTTATGGCGCAGCCTTGAGGATGACTTCTTCGCAGAATTCGACAAATTGATTTCCGAGGCATCGGTAAATCCCAGCATGGCAATGGAACTGCTGCACCAGCTATGCCTTTGCTCCGCGGCAAAAAACACATTTGGTAAAGAGTATCTCGAAGACAACCTGATCATTATTATCGAATCTGCTGAGATGATTTTACCGGCAGAAGACCTTGGCAGCCTCTCAGATGCAGACCGAATGAGAATTGAAATCTGCCGGGACTGGTTCAAAGACCCCGTATTTATGGATTCCGCTGATGTGGTCGTTTTAGTTTCGGAATCCAGAAGCCTGGTTCATACCATGCTGACCCGCTTGCCCCATGTTACAGAAGTTGAAATTCCCTCTCCAAATGAAGAGGTACGTGCGCATTTTATCGACTGGTTTAATGAAAATCTACCGCAGGATAAGAAGATCACTCTGGAATCTGGAGGCTCAAGCCTTGCCAAGCTGACCGCTGGAATGTCAATACTGGCTCTGCGCGGAATAATGAAAAACGCTGTGTACCGTGGTGGTGGAATTACTCTCGATGATGTAACACACGAAGTCAAAAAGTTTATCAAACAGGAAATCGGAGATATTGTTGAACTGAAAGTCCCGAAACATACCCTGGAAGATGTTGCCGGTTTCAAAGATTTGAAGAAATTCGCTATTGAAAAAGTGATCCCTCGTTTTCGCACTACAAGCAAAGACGCTCTTCCTGGCGCGACAATCTGCGGCCCTATCGGTGTAGGCAAAACCTTTTTCTGGGAGGCGATTGCCGCAGAATCGGATATGATAGTTCTCGTCCTGACAGGCCTTAGGAGTAAATGGTTCGGTGAAAGCGATGTTAAACTCGAAAGGCTACGCAGGATTCTTTCTGCTTTTGTTAATGTCATTATTTTCATCGACGAAGCGGATGCACAGTTTACAAACCTTGCGGACCGTGACCAGCATGAAACGGAACGGAGAATCCAGGGCGGTATACTGGCAATGATGTCCGACCGATCGCTCAGAGGGAATGTAAAATGGCTGCTGATAACCGCCAGGGTTGATAAACTTTCACATGACATGCTAAGGCCAGGCAGGCCTGGAAGCCTTGTAATCCCGATGCTCGATCCGGAAGGGCAAGACCGGATAGATTTCATTAAATGGTCAGTTTCTCCTGTACTTGGCAACGAACTCACAGCAGAACAGCTTAAACAGCTGGAAAAAAAGACAGATGGCTATTTCGCAGCCATGTTTTCCGAATTACGTTCTGAGCTGATTGCAGAATCCGGTGGGAAAAAAATGGAATTTGGGAAAATACTTGATGTTATTGACGAAATTCTCCATCCAGCGGTTAAAAGCACACGAAAATATCAGACTCTCTGCGCTTTACTCTATTGCAACCGCCGGAGCCTTTTACCTAAGGGGACAGACAAAGAAAAAGTCCGCGATCAGCTTATGGAAATGAAGCTCAGAGGATTAGACAGAGAATAAAAATATAGTTAGTAAATAAAAACAGGAACCTAAAATCTTACTTTACCGTATTATTCATTGTTAGAAGTTGGGATAAGGTTAACAATCTTAAAAAATAATCAAATTTAACAAAGGTGTGGTTAGAAAAATGTTAACGAAGAAAAAATGGAAGTTTTTTATAATTTTGCCGATCTTGATTCTTACACTATTAATAATCGCCTGTGACGAAGAAAAAAACAATCCCGTTCCGGTTTTAAGCACTATTTCCCCGGATACGGCAGAGTTTAATTATGGAGATCTCACAATAACAGTTTCCGGTTCAGATTTTGTACCTAATTCAGTCGTCAAACTGAATGGGACAGACCTTATGACAGAATATATATCCACATCTGAACTGCGGGCAACAGTACCGTCATCAATCTTCATTCCCAGCTCTTCTAATACTGGAGAAGATGAAGATTTTGCTATCAATGTAGAGAATCCAACTCCAGGCGGTGGTTCATCTGCTAATCTTAACCTGACAGGGACCTTCCCTCTTGAATTTACATCACCCCTGCAAATAACAAAAAACACAGATGCATCAATGCGCCCGGCAATCGCTGTCGATGGAAATGAAAACATCTATATAACATACCAGCTGGAAACAACCGGAAAGTATCGGATTAGATTCCTCCGCTCTACTAATGGCGGACAATCTTTCTCAGAGCCTGTCCTGATATCATCGACCAACGGGCACTCACAAAATCCATCAATCGCTGCATATACAGCAGGCGACATCAATTATGTATTTGTGACATATTCAGTGAACCGTTCAGGCAAATATCAGATCTATTTAACCCGTTCGACCGACGGCGGAGCGACATTTGAAGAGCCAATTAATATTAGCAATTCCACAGGCGGCGCTTCTCGCTCTCATATACAGGTGAATTCTAGCGGTGATGTTTATGTCGTATGGTACGATGAGAGATACGGGCCTTCGGAAATCATGGTATGCAAATCAACCGATTACGGGGTGAATTTTCAAACTCCAATGCCTGTAACTTCTAATGGTGTTGTATCAATATTTCCATACGTCACGTTTGACCAATCTGATAACTTGCTGATCTCATGGTACCAGCTGACCACCGGGAAGTATGATGTATTTTTCGCAAAATCGATTGATGGCGGGAAAAATTATAATATCCGCCACTATCTATCAAAAAACCATTATAATTCCAGGTTTCCCAAGGTTGTAGCGGACCAGAATAATGTGTATCACTACTTCTGGCATGATGATTCACCTCACATGGATAAAATAAACAGGCTTTACTACCGCAAATCCACCAATGCCGGGGCATCATTCCATGAAGCGGAGATTTTAACGGAAGATGACGTAAAATCCGAACGGCCAATCCCGATGATTGATTTGTTTAACAATCTTAATCTAATTTACACAAGTGACCGACGCAATAAAGTCTTAGAAGTGTATTATACCCGTTCCATCGATTCAGGTGTATCATTCCCGGTAACACAGCGGTTGTCTGCTTTAGATGGCGCTCAGTTTGCCCGTGCGGTGACTGCGCCTGATGGCACGGTATATGTAGCATGGAACAGCCGAATAGTAGGAAGCCGGGAGATATTCTTCTGTAAATCTACTAATTAAGTTTAATATCCAATCGCATTAAAGCGGGTAGATGTTAGTTTTTCGTGAATTGACATCTGCCCACTTGCATATTTTAGTCTTAATCATTAATATCAATATTCATATAATGATTAAATATAGATTCAGGAGTCATTGATATGAAAACAGCATTATTAATACTGACAATCATTTCAATCGTTTTGTTAACCGCGACCATGCTATTTGGCTACTATCTTGATCGAAAAGTAAATGAACTTTCCAACCGTGAAAAAATCATGAAAATTCATGTGCTTATAAGCGGAATCTCGGTAAAAATCGCTACTCTTACCTTGATTCTTTGGCTGATCAATATCAAACGTTTTTCATAACCGAATATACAAGGTTTAGCAAGCTAAGCCGCCGCTTTAATATCATTTAACCTGTTCACAATCCGTTGAACAATCACTGTAACTATAAACATCATAGCAAGCACTGCAATGATAGACGCGCCTGTGGGGAAATCATATTTTGCGCTGAATATTACACCCAACAGGCTGCCGATACTACCGAAAATCCATCCGAAGATTAGTTTCCCGCTTATCGATTTCATAAAAAACATCGCCGCAATTGCCGGAATTACAAGGTAGCTGAAAACTAATAGAATTCCCGCTACTTTTACCGATGATGTAACCACAAAAGAGAATGTTATAAAAAAAACAAAATCCCATATAATTTTATCTCTCCCGTTCAATCCATTTTTCATGGTTAGGGCAAAAAATTTACCTCTGAAGATGTAATGGATTAATCCGACAATAGAATAAATAATCATCATCCTAAGGACTTCCTCCCAGGATACAAACAGAATATTACCGACTAGCATCCGTTCGAGTTCTTCGGATCCATGCGGTGATTTCTGCAATACAAGAACGGCAAGGGCCGAACTCACACCATAGACCATACCGATAATGGCCTCCTGGGGTATCTTTTCCTTATCGAATCTTCCCACTGCAAAGATAAAAGCGCCAAGGAATGCAAAACCAAGTGAAATAATATAAGCTGGCGTGCTGTCGACATGGTATCCGAGCAAAATAGCCACAGTTGCTCCCAAGGCTGCCATTTGGGCAAGAGCAAGGTCCGCAAAAATGATACCCCGGCTTACAATATGTAAGCCGAGGTAACAATGGATACCTGCCAGGACGAGGCTCGCCACCAGGGGGGCGAACAGTATCTCGATCATCACTTCCCCCCATCCTGAACGGTGAATGCATCCACTAATCCATCGATCAAGCTGAAGTAATCCTTAATCTCTGGTTTACCACCAACCGATGATGCAACTTCCATAACCTTCAATCCAGTTTTTGCATGCAGGTACTCGGATGCTTTTGTACTGTAGTGTACCGATTGAATGAGAAGTGTAATCTTCTCACTGCCAATAAGTTTGACCAATGAAGCAAGATGTGAAGGAGTCGGTGAAAGACCAGGTTTTGGTTCGATGTACTCAGCAGTTTCAACTCTAAACCGTCTGTTAAAATATACCCACGTAGAATGATAAGCGATATATTTTAATCCTTGATACGGGAGCATCCTACCATACCAGCCGGCGGGCTTCAGGTTATTCTCAACAAGAAGCCTTTTCAGTGTTCCATCTTCGGATGCTTTCCAGAGAAGCTTACCGCCAATCTTTTTAACCGCTTCTTCACCGAACATCCGGATATCCAGCCTTGTTATGAATTCCTTAAAGTTGTGATCGAAATAATCTGCATACTCTGGATAAAGCTTGGATAATTTTTCTGCTATTTCCTCTGCGATAATCCTACCGTTCATCGGATCAAGCCAGTAATGAGGATTCCCTTCCGGGTGGACATCTCCCATTGAACGGTCGGCAACCAACGGCACATCCAGCTTCCTGATTCTATCTGACACATCCAGGAACCCCATACTACCGACGAGGATGTCGGAATTCCTTGCGCCTGAGAGGATGTTAGGTTCCCAACCGATTTCCAACTCCATTCCAATCCGAATCCATATATCGGCTTTATTTGCCTTCAATATATAGCTCGGCTTTGCAAGAAGATGATGCGGGTCTTCATATCCCATCGCGATATGCTGAACTTTGACCTTGTCCCCGCCGATTTCTGAAGCAATCGCGGCCAGGTCCGAAGTTGTAGTCACTATATCTATATCAGCGCTTATAAGTAATGAAAACGCTGTAAATATAATCAATAAAATACTGATTCGTTTCATTTCTCTACTCCTAAAAGTCATGTGCCCTGTGAGGGCCGATACCAAAATTCAGCTGGAGGTAAAACCGGTTGTCGCTCTCAGCATCACTGATATCGGCAAAAGTATACCCCGCACGCAGATAAGCATATTCGCTCTGGATAAAAGTAAAATATCCGGAAATATGATTCTCGTACCTGTCCGGGTCATACGGCCGCTCTGTATAATCATAGCGCGCACCGATCATCCAGCGACTCGCAAATTGATAATCCAGCGCAGCATAAAGTCCGGTTGAATCCTTAAGTTCATCGTTATCTGACATAAAATAATAATACTCTGCCGTCAAGATGATTTTCGTATATTTCGCCCTTATAGCCGGGCGCCACATATAAGTCATGTTGGCAGCGAATATGGAATGAACGATGTCCTCGTATACATGTTCCTCTTCTGCGTCATTATCCGCCGCCTCTTCGGCGTACTCGTGTTCATGGGCGATCTGAGATTCTGCAAGGAAATAACTGAATCCCAGTTCTAGTGAATGGTCAGCGCCCAGTTCAAAGAAGCTCTTCCAGTGGAAATTATGATACCATTCCGCTTCTTCGCCTGTATTGAAATATGCATCACTTTCATCGTGCAATAGCTGGTATTTTATCTCGGTGTAAAACGGAAGCGGGGTAAGCCAGCTCAGTTCGCCGCCAACTCCCGCCATTCCCTCATCACCGAAATAATTCTGAACCACAAGCGGGTAATCAATCCAGTTCAACGAGTGAAGATGTTTCGTGTTTGCCCTGCCAACAGCCGTACGTATTTTACCAAGCTTCAGTTGAAAATCCGCTGGCAGTGCAAGGAAAGTAACATATCCCTCCTCCAGATGCATAGCATAATGTGAAGGATGCCCCGGCCCTATCGAGCTATGGTCATGCTCTTCGGAGTCACTATGTTCATCGCTGTCCGATTCCCGGTGAATCCCGAAGTAGAAATCCGCCCTGGCAAAGACATCTATATTCGATGAAAAGCTGACCTCCACCTCACGGATATCAAATCCATCCTCGAGGATCGAGTCATCAAGGTCGGAATAGAAAAAGAGAAAATCCCCGATAACGCTTATCTGCGGATTAAACAAGCTCTGTGATGATACCTGCACTGTACCGGTATTGTCCTTGTCTCCATCCGCAAACATGAAGTTTGATATTATTAATAGGCATATAAGTAGTAATATGCCGGAATACTTTTTTTCCATAGTAATCCTCCTGATATTTTGTAATTAATTATTTTATAAATAATAAATCAGGCGGGCGGAGCCCTCAGGAGGGGGAATTGAAATTCGGTAAGGCTTTCTAAAAATTCATCTGTAAAACTTATGATAACCGGTAGAATAACGTAGACAAAATAAAGGATAAAAATAAGGGCAAATATGGCGCCTGTTACAAACTGGAGATAGGGACAATGGCCTGTATGATTATGATTGTGCTTGTTTGCCTCATGATGGTCATAAATGAAGTGAATGGTGGTATTAGTATAAAAAGAGAGAAAGAGGAATATAAATAAAAGAGTTATCAGTATTTTGAAGAGCTTTTTCATATTATTCCAATCAACGAAACAGTAGATAGAATATTCCTCTTTCAGGGAAATAAAGTCAAGCCAATATGATTTAACGATGAAAGAATGCTATTTATTTATGTAAAACGTCTATTTTTTGGAATTTATAACCTCAATCGCTTTTTCGAGAACTTCATCCCTGCCCTCTCTCACCGCTTTTATTGTCCTTGATAAAGGTATTGTCGGTTTGATCCCAATCAAGTGATGCTGACTGCCATCGTGTTTCAAGACTTTCATCCCGGTCCAGGTAACATAGTAACCTCCGGGAAGTGAGAATGTATTTACATTCCCATTTGTCCCCGCTGTCTGCTCACCTATAATTTCGGCAAGTTTATAGTTCTCGATTATACCCATAAATGATTCAGAATAGCTGATGGCATTTGCATTAATCAGAAAGATAATTTTTCCTTTCAGCTTGGGCTCTTTGGGATACAAATCCCACCTGCCGGATTGATCCCAACCGACTATCTTTTCCCTGTCGGGATAGATGATCTTCGGGACGTTCCATATTGGTGATTGCACAGGTTTATCGATTAAATTGCTGATAATATTATGGTTTCCACTCGGATATCCGCGAAGGTCAAACACAATACCTTTTGCTTTTGCCAGCTCGGGTAATATCTTTTCAATCTCAGGCATCGGTGTATTTCCCAGGTTCACATAATAAATGTCATCAGTAAGTTTACCTGTTTTCCTGGTTTCCATTCGTATAGGACGAGTGCTCGGGTTTAATTCATAAGGAGTTATTTGAAGTTCTTTGATTTCATCTCCCCTTTTAATCTTCATCTTCACAGCGCCAGGTTCACTGACATAATTATAATACCATCTCGCGGCCTTAAATTTTTTCCATTGTGGGGAACCTGATATGTATTTGATCAAATGGTCAAATCGCTCCATCCCAATCTCGCCATCTATTGCCAGGATAATATCACCGACTTTGAGGTCTTGTGTATCGCCCACCTGGACAATTACAGCCTGCCCCTCAATAATATCCGCAATAAAAGGTAAACAATATTTTCTGAAATATAACCGATGGCTCACGTTTCCATGTCCATCACGTAATTTCTCCACTGCTGCTAGTATAGTGTAAAGGAAATCCTCTCCGTTTTTGTCCTGCATCGCTTTGCTCAACATCTCAGGGAGAACCTTCTCCCAATCGGTACCAACAACATCAAAATATGGATAAAAATGCTGAAGCACATTCCACATTATTACAACATCAGCGAACCTGATCGCTTCCGAAGAAGCATCCGTAGTTTTAAGGTCAATCTTCGCCAGCGCTTCAATCAATTTTGTATGAACAGTGCTATCAGTTTCATCAATCGTCGTCCCATCCCTGCTCCAGAGAGTCAGCGGTACCAAGCATGAGAGTGAAGCATTTAAAGGTTTTATAAAATATTCTCCGGGAGCGGGCATGGAATTAAAAAGCGATCCTGGTATATACTCCGGCAGAGTTTTGACTGATATAATTTTATTATTATCTTTTTCACTCTTATCTTTTATCTGTATATCGAATCTTTTATCTCCCAATTCCCACTTATCCTTCATCGTCTCAAGAGGTTTCTCAAAATCACCATTATAAATTTCAACCGGGGCGGTCTCTCCATTCTCATTTACATCAAACAACCGGACATCATCGATCTGGAATTCACCATTGCCGACGATTATGAATCCAAGCTGCAGATAGAGAAAACCTTTATCCGGCGAAATTGTAAATTCATAATCTTTCCATTCAGAGGAAATAATTTCTTTGGATGAGTTATATTTTGAGCTTAAATTTCTAAAGAACTGTTTTAAATATCCTTTGGCATAAGTCTTATCGTCCCCGGTAATCAACCTGGCTTTAAAAACGAGTTTGATATCCTTACCTTTTATCAATTCAGGTTCAATAAATGTAAATAACTGATCATTAATAATGTTCTGTTCGCTTGCACGATAAGTTCTCATACTTTTATAGATGTTATAGGCAGCATTGCTGGAAAGTTCGACCCCCCTGTGTTGCCAGGCGATAAGATTTAAGCCTTCAGTACTCTCCGGATTTTTGGGTGGAACAGGTTTCTCTGCACCGGTTTTAAAAATCTGTATAGTCGGAGCAATAGGAATAAATAGCTTCTGAAGGATGATTTTTAATTCATCTGTATTTTTGGCTTTTGTAACCTCTGCTGCCCCAAGAATCGCAAACTTATTCCAATTAACATCAGCTGCATTATCACTCGGATGAAAAAACCTGACGTAGCCGTAAAGCTTTGCAAATGCCTCCAGGTTTTGTAGTTTTTGATTATCAACCTTTTCAGCAGATAAATTCAGGGAAGTAAAAACAAACAAGATAATAAAACCAAGTAGAAAAATGCGCTTATAAGTCACCTTATCCTCCTGACAGATATTAGTTAAAATATTATATATCAAATCTCTTGTAGCATATAATCTTTTAGATGATACCAATATATACGGATAATCAATTTATAAGTTTTCCAGGAAAAAAGTATTCGAGAGCATACAAAAACAGGCGGCTCAAAATGAACCGCCCGCACAAAATATATCAAAAACAGGATGGATTATTTAGCTTTTACCATCTTGTCGATTTCAGCAAGTATATTTTCGATCTTCTTCAGCTGAGCCTTTGGATATTCGGCATCCTTTTTCAATTTAAGAGCGTTTTCGTATTGCTTCTTCGCTGTGCTGAAGTCCTTTTTCAAAAGGCTCTCGTCGCCATGTTTAACGGCTTCTTTGTATCCTCGCTCGATTTCGGATTTGAGAGGTTTTACCAATAATTTCTCGCCGTCCACAGCCGCTATTCTCTTGTACCATTCTTCCGGGTAACCCGGATGTGTTACCCTGCCGTCCTCGTTCCTGTAGTTGCCGTCCATGAATTTAAGGAACAGCTTCGGGAAGAGTTCACGCCAGGTTTTAACGGTCATATCGCCCTGCGCAACAGAATAATCTGTAACGATCTTGCGGGCAAGGCAGGGATCGGTTTTATAAGCCTGGGCGGCTTTCTTATCGATCTCTTTGGTCCCGGTAATAAATCCGGCTTCCAGTTCACGCTGTACTTTCTGTACTTCCACGATGATCTCGGAATACCTGGAGTAAGCCCAGTTCGAAATTATATTGAATACCCAGAAAGCGGAATCCCATGTAAAGGTCTGGAAGTCACCGGTACCAACGGCATAGGCATGGGGAACTTTCGTCATACCGCAGTACATCGGCACGTAAACCGTGCTCGCGGTATCATCCACACCAAACCAGAAAATACCGCCGACCGGATCAGGCAGCCATTTTCTTGCCTGTGATACAAAAGAAAAACCGGTCTGCTGTGTGGAAGTCGCTCTTTCGTTGAGATATTCAACTCCGTCAACTTCCCATGTGAGGCCCCTCCATCTATAGGGGAGTTTATAAGGGCCAGCGCCCAAACCAACCGAGAGATCCATAGGGGAATTTTCGAAATGGTCGCGCATCAGCTCCATCACATCGTGAGGTGTGAGCTTCTTATCCGGTTTTATCCAGAGCGGCATCGACTCAGCGCCATCAACGCCCATAGCGTAATCCGGGCTGAGGTTGAGCGAAGGGGCAGCCCTGCGGAACATGCTCCATACACGGGCTTCGCAGAACCGGAGTCCCTCGAAGGTAGCCGGGGCATATGTATCGGAGAAGCTGAAGTCCTCGTCCTTGCCATCGAAGTAGCCTTTCTCTCTTGCGAAAGAGATAACATCCTTCGCGTACATGCAGTTTTCAGGGTCGTTCAACGGGAAGGTCTTTATCCTCGCCTGGTTTGCATGCGCGCAGATATAGCCATCCGGCACACGGCGTGCAACCCAGAGGGCGCCCTTGTTATTACCCGGGCCTTTGCCGATGATCTCCATTATCCAGACTTCGTTTTTATCCATTATGGAGAGTGATTCGCCTTCGCTGTAATAGCCGTATTCATCGCAGAGGTCGGCGATTACCTGTATCGCCTCGCGTGCGGTCTTTGAACGCTGGAGGGCGATAAACATCAGAGAGCCGTAATCCATGATAGCTTCAGGATTACCAAGCTCATGCCTTCCACCGTATGTGGTCTCGCCGATCGAGACCTGGTGCTCGTTCATCAGGCCGACAACGGAATATGTATGGCGTACCTGTTTTATCTTACCGCGGAATTCGCCGGTATCCCATTCATAAACATCCAGCATAGCGCCTTCCGGGTAGTCCTTCGCGGGCCAGAAATAAAGCTCGCCGTAAAGGACATGCGAATCGGCACTGTAAGTTATCATCGTGGAACCGTCAGCTGACGCTCCCCTTGTAATCAGGAAATTGGTGCACCCAAAGATTGTGTAGTACGGGGCAGCCAGGATCAGGCTCAGGAACAGGATAGTTTTCAGTCCCTTCTTAACCATATGGCCTCCTTCTATTTTATGTTTCGGATTTGGTTCTAAACATCTCCGGTATTCTATAGGAAAGTCAGAATGAGTCAACCGTGGTAGAAGAGGGGAAAATTAAACAAAATTTAAAATGGAATATCATCATCATAATCGTCATCATAATCATCACGATACGATGCATTAGGCCATGTATAAGCACCTTGTGAATATGCCCATTCTTTCACAAAAGCTTTTGGACCACCACATAGCCCATATCTTTGTGGTGTGTTAATATCTAACAACATAAACTTTCCTTTTAAATACTTCCAATGTTGCTCTGCGTATTTATCTTGATTATTGCTTATAAATGCTGTAGTTATCCCTACAATTAAATCTGCTAATTGAGAACCGGGATGCATATACGATGATATAGGAAAACCATGACCATAAATATGGTTGAGCGGAACATATTTTGTCCCTTGTTTTATTAAATTGTAGTTCTCCTTTATTCTTTTTAAATTTGTTTTTGGATCTGTCTCCTGATCAACGATAACAAATGCAGTTTGTTTATTTAATTCACAATATTTTTCAATTCTTTCATAAAGATAGATATAAGACTCGTCTCTACATTTTTCTTCACTATAACCAAAATTTCTCGACTCCGGTAAATCAAATTCAGAAGAAATTAAAGTAATTTCGAATTCATTTATCAAATTTAATATGTCAACATAAAGTCTTACCTTAGCATCAGCTCTAAGATTCTCTTTAATCCAGCCGTTATTCAAGGACCACTTAATTTCTATTTTTTTTAAATCGTCACTTGACCCTTCATTTACTGGAACATTATGGTTTCGAAGAGTAGAATAAAACGTACGATCAAATTTAAGAAGCTTTGATGAATCAATTAAGATACCACCAAAACCTAGCCACTTATTTTGCTTACTTTCATCCAAAAAAGTGATGATCATTGATCAAATACCATTTAAACTCAATGTTATGAACATAATATAGATTTAATAAGTTAATAAATCAATTAAGATAATGGTATTAATATAATCGCATATCACATTTTATTCAATCAGTTCTTTCGCCCAAGTTTTTGCGCGGTCGAGTTCACCCTCTTTCAGTGGGCCTTCCTTATCGAGGACGAAGAAAGTCTCAGCGTCGAGGATCTGAGCCCCTTTCTGTTTCAGGGTAGAGGCAATTCCTTTAGCCGCATAGCCGAACACACCGAGGATGAACTTGACGAACCTCCCCTGTCCTTCCTTCGGTATCCCGGTATCAAACGCTGCTGCCTTGCAGCCCTTCAGAGAACCGGAGGGTATGCTGCTTAAAAACTTCTTCATATCAGCGGAAGGTTTTCCGCCATGAACCGGTGAGCCGACAATTAGCAGGTCAATACCTTCCAGCATTTCAAGCCCGGCATCTTTCACCTTGATTACTTTTGTATCTTTTTTGCCGATGCCTTCTTTTATCGCATTCGCCACTTTTTCGGTATTCCCGAACAGCGAATCATACACTATTAAAACCTTCATGATTTCTCCCCTTTTTTTACTCCGTAAATTACATACCCGGTATCATATATTAAACCTGTTAGTAATTTTAGTGAATATCATTGTAAATTCATCTATTACTGTCTATGAAGCGTCTATTATTATGGATTTAGTTTTTTAACAAGGTTAAAGGAAACAATATTAATCGATTTTAGACAATTCATATCAAAACGGAGGTCCAGGATGAAAAACTTTCTACATCTACTATTAGTAATAGTAATAACCGCTTTATTATTGCCCGCACCTGCTTTCAGCGACGAACAGGCACAGGCTTATAAGAACGAAATCGCGCCTTATGTTAAATTCCTGAAAAGTGAACACCAGACTCCTGTGGATTATGTTATGGGGCTTTTCGAAAAAAATGACATTGTCATACTCTGCGAACGTTCCCACAATGAGGCGACTCAATATGACCTTATATATGATATCGTAAGCGACAAACGATTTATTAAAAATGTCGGCCATATATTTACCGAGATCGGTTCCAGCAGCAATAATCAGAAACTGCATGACTATCTTTTCGTTTCCAACCTGAGCGAACAGGATATCGAAAAAGGAGCGCTGAACCTTTATCGAAATTTATCATGGGGTCCGTTATGGGATCCACACAGTTTCTTTGATCTTCATAAAAAGCTCTACCGTTTGAATAAAGGCCAGCCGGATAAACTGAAGATAAACATGTACTATTTGGACATGCCTTTTTCGTGGAACGGGATGACACCGGAGAAGTATAAGGAATTCCGCGCAACCTTGCCGAAACGTGATGAGATCATGGCGAATCAATTCATGGACAAATTCAAGGAAATCAAGAAATCGGACGACTCGAGGAAAAAAGCGCTGGTGATAATGAACTACCGCCATGCCTTCAATAATTTCAAGTTTGCTGACGGAACAAAAGCAGCGAACTTCGGCATGTACCTATTCGAGGAATTCCCGGGGAAAGTCGCTAACGTGATGATAAACCCTCTCGCTATATTACCCGGTACAACTGATTCAAATCCGGTCGTTGCCCCGATTCATGGCGGGAAATGGGACGCTGCTTTTGAGGTCACAGGAAACCGGGAGACAGGATTTGATTTCGATGGGTCGCCATTCGGTGAGGATTATTTTGATTATTATATGTTCATAAAGCACGACCGAAAATATAAAGACGTATTCAAGGGGTATATTTTCTACAAACCGTTGAAGGAACAAAGATTAGTCACAGGTATACCCGGCTTGTTTAATAATGGATACGATAGAATAATATTGAACCGATTTAAAATAAGCGGGAATGAGATCAAAGAATCAGAGGTAAAAGAATTCATTTCAGAGAATGAGGCAA
>JAFGBY010000151.1 GCA_016932915.1 Acidobacteriota bacterium
CCATAGTCTAACATTGAGTCGGCAACTTTAAGGAAGCCGGCAATATTAGCACCGTTTACATAGTTACCCGGTGTGCCATAAGCTTTTGCTGTTTCGTAGCAGTTCTTATGGATGGCTTTCATAATGCCATGCAGTTTCTGGTCAACTTCTTCGCGGGTCCAGCTATAACGGATTGAGTTCTGTGACATTTCAAGACCTGAGGTTGCAACACCACCGGCGTTCGCAGCTTTACCAGGACCGTAGAGTATTTTCTCTTTAATGAAGAGTTCTACGCCTTCCGGAACTGTCGGCATGTTTGCGCCTTCAGATACTACATAGATACCGTTTTTGATAAGGTTCTGAGCGTCTTTGAGGTTGATTTCGTTCTGTGTTGCACTCGGGAATGCGCAGTCCGCTTTATGATCCCACAGAGGATTGTGATCAAGGTTAGGATCAACTGGAGTATATACAGCATTTTTGTATTTATCTGCGTATTCTTTGATACGTCCGCGTTTAACGTTTTTCAGTTCCATGATGAATGCGAGTTTATCACGGTCTATACCGTCTTCATCATAAATATAACCGCTGGAATCTGAAGCTGTAAGAACTTTTGCCCCGAGGTCGAGAAGTTTTTCAGCAGTATACTGGTATACGTTACCAGAACCGGATACGAGTGCTTTTTTACCTTCAAGGGTTTCATCTCTTGTACCAAGCATTTCGGCTGCGAAGTAAACTGAACCGTAACCTGTTGCCTCAGGACGAATAAGAGAACCACCCCAGTTGCGGCCTTTTCCTGTAAGAACGCCTGTGAACTCATTTCTGAGTTTTTTATACATAGCGAACAGATAACCGATTTCACGACCGCCAACGCCAATATCACCAGCAGGGACATCGGTATCAGGGCCAATATGTCTGAAGAGTTCTGACATAAAGCTATAAGTAAATCTCATAACTTCAGCATCGGATTTACCTTTAGGATCGAAGTCTGATCCACCCTTACCACCACCCATAGGGAGGGTTGTAAGAGAGTTTTTGAAAACCTGTTCAAAGGCAAGGAATTTCAGGATGCCGAGGTTTACACTCGGGTGAAAACGAAGTCCACCTTTATAGGGGCCTATTGCGCTGTTCATTTCAATCCTGAAACCACGGTTTACATGATAATTACCCTTATCATCTTCCCATGGTACTCTGAACATAAGAACTCTTTCGGGTTCAGTAATTCTTTCAATAATCTTTGCTTTGCGGTATTCAGGATGTTTATCGAGAACCGGAATAAGGGATTCAACAACTTCCTGAACGGCCTGATGGAATTCGGGCTCAGCTGGATTTTTGGCTTTAACAAGACCCATGATCTCGTCAAGATAAGCGCTCATTTATTTCTCCTTATCTCACTTCAATATTTTTTGTTTCTTAAGAAAAGACAAAAGGAAACAACCTTCAACTATTTCCTTAAAAAGGACTTGAATCTACCCAATTTGAATTCAAACCCAACTTTTAAAGAACGATTGTCTATAAGAGCGGCTATTATTAAACCAGGTATAAAAAATGTCAAAAACTTTTTATTGGTGTTGAAGAATTTCGTATTAAAAAAAGACGCTGACGCTATCGAAGAACCTGTAGAGAAAATAAGCTGCGCTTACAAGAATCAGGCTGTTCAATACAATAGCGATAATTTTAAAAACTTTATCGCTCATCAGGTTCTTGAATATACTCGCGAAGGAAGCTTCAAGGGTAAAAAGAAGAATTACACCTAATGAAAAGCCCACAACAAACAGGTAGGCTTCCCCACCTGTCCTCGTATCCAATATTTTCGCGAAAATAGGAGGAAGGATTGTGATGAAAAGCAAAACCACTGTAGGATTAAGAAATCCCATAGTGAATCCTAAGAATATTCTTTTGACGAAATGAAATATTTTTTCGGGGATAGTATGATCAACAATCACAACCTTCTGCATTTCACGTGTGACGTCCTCTTCAGTAATCACAACATGTTTGATACCTTTTTTTTGTTGTATCAAACCCATGACGCCAATAAGAACCAGCAGTAAAGCTCCTAACAGAAAGATACCGGATTGAACACGTGGGTGGTCAGTGATTATGGATATCGCCCCGAAAAAAACAGCGCTTGCATAAACAAGATCAGCGAGGGAAGCTCCCAACCCTACTGGGAATGCTGGCCAGAAACCTCTCCCAAGCCCCCTTTTTATGACTTCAAAAGCCACCGGCCCCGGAGGAAATGATATCGTAAATCCAAGTACTATCCCAAATAGTAATAAATCCATTACAAATCAGTTTCAATATTTATTCGTTAGCCAATCATTATGATAGTTGTAAAGATAAATGCAACTAATTTTCTGAATATATTGAAGGTACTCTCGCCAGTGGACATTCGCTACACTTTGGTTCATTTTTAAGACAGAACCTTTTCCCTGTCATCACTAATAGAGAATGATATTCTTTAAAATAATCTACACTCTCTTGAAGATAACTATTGTGGAAAAGTTCCTGCAGAGAATGATAGTCGATATTTTCATCACAAATGAAATGCCGGCTCAAGATTCTTTTTGTATACGCATCAATAACAAAAACCTTCTTGTCACCAGCATAAAGAAGTATATCATCAGCAGTTTCAGGACCTATCCCTTTAATATTAATTAACTCCTCTCTCAATTTATCTGTCGGAGTATTAAAAAGCTGTTCCAGATTTCCGTTATATTTCTCCTTAATATATTCAGCGAAAATTTTCAACCGTTCTGCTTTCTGATTATAATATCCGGATGAACGGATCATGGAAGCAATTTTCTCAACTGGGGCGGATAGTAAATAATCAAAATTTATAGCATTATTTGCCTTCAGTTTTTCTATAGCTTTCTCGACATTTACCCAGTTTGTATTCTGTGTAAGTATTGCACCAATAATAATCTCAGTTTTTGTATCTGCTGGCCACCAATCTTGCGGTCCGAAATGGTCAAGAAGAAATCTATATATAATAGTCAACGCTTCGGATATGATCACCTTAAAGCATCTCCATAAAAGCTTCCAGCCTTATCCTTGTTCGGTTATCCAGTTTACCCGGTTTATCGGCTTCAAGCGTAAGAATCGGCAAATCAATAGCCTCCCGGATAAGTATATCTTCTACCTGCCTATGGCAGAAAGACTGAACATAATGAATAACACCTTCTATGTCACGGCGTTTTAGCTCAGGGATTATATCTCGTTCTAATCTATATGTGATTCCATATGGGTAAGAATACTCCAGATACTGATCGATGAGATTGTCTGTGCTAAAGGGCATCGCAAATTGCCTTTGGGTTTCGTTGTATACAACATCCCCACCCAGAGAATTGAGAAAGGTATATAAATCGTTCAAAATCGGTGGCACTCCAATATATGCAAGCCGTTTAAACTTCATTGATTTTCTACTCTCAGCTTCAGACAAAAATTCGGATAGCTCTTTATTAAATGTATTCGGATTACCATTAAAATCGCTTGATGAAACTAACCAAAGATGATTCTCTGCGCCACGAACTTTCCTCTCTTTCCATGTCAGTTTATCTAACTGTTTGAGCTTATCTCTAACAGGTTTCAACCTCTTTCTGATTTCTTCCGCCATCTCAAGTGTTGTTCCCAACTCTTGGGCAAATAAATTTAGCTCACGGTTTAATTTATCCTTATTACGCGTTGTTGGATATGAAAAAGGTATAATATTGGTTCCCCTGCTGGATAAGATCTCACACATCGATACTGCGCTTGCGCAATCACCCTCACCGATGCAGATTATCCGTTTAATTCCCTTATCTTCGGCAATTGTATAGAGGCCTTTTATCCAGGCACAGATATTCCTTGGGAATCCGTGCATTTCGGATAATTCAATATATTTTCCCGGATTTTCTGAATTTATAAAAATATTATTCAGGTCTACCGGTTCTAAACCGGCTCCAAGAATTACTTCAACAGGAACAGTAGATGTAAAGCCGACCTGGTTACTCATTCCCGCTTTTCTTTACTAATCTCCAGATTTCAAATTTATCATCGAGAACGTTGCCTAAAAATTCTTTTTCCAGCCCATCTTTTGTCGTAGCAAGTACAACATCAGTTGCATCTAGCAATCCATCAGGTTTCGCGCTCAATCCACCGTCTGAATACAAGACCATCATTTTCCGATCGGCTCCGATAATCAAGATATCTCCAGGTTGCACGCCATTTTCGGCAAATGGTATTTGCTTCATCTCTCCGTCTATTTCAGAATAGATATAATTGGATACTTTTATATATAAATTATCCTGGATTAACTTTGATGCTGCTTTTAAACCTTTTATAGAACGTTCCTTAACATCATAACCGGAAAGAATTGCCGCTTCGTAAACCCAGGATTTATCGCCAATAGCGAAGAATTTCTCAGTTGCATGTGTCCTGAGAACCAGTTCCTCGTTTCCTTCAATATACGGAAGGTTGAAGAAACCGGTGCAGTAACCTCTAAATGTTTTATCTTCGATGAATGTAATCCTGGTCATCTTATCATCGAATCCCTCTGGACCAAGTGAATCTTCTCCCGGGGTTCTTCCTTCGCTAAGTGGATTCAGCTGATCATCAGGTCCATAAAGCATAGCCCTTAGCTGAAAATGCATAGTCCCTGGATAGATTGATGGATTGGAAAATCTTTTATTGGGATCCGACTGTATAGCCTGGACTTCGTTTTCAATAATAATTGAAGGTTTAGCATCTGCAGAAAGAGCCCAATATGAAAGGCCATCAAAACGCCAGCGGTGCTTGAATTTTAGAAATGTCATGTCCTTCTGCCCACGCCCATCATACTTCATGATCAAAGGCTCTATCTTAATCCACCCGACAACAGGTTGGTTCCAAACAGAGTCCCATTTATCTATTTGTTTTGACGGAATCTCCTTCTCACCGATTATTACTCTTTCATCCGTTGTGTAATATGTAGGTTCACTTGATAAAACTTCATCGCATTCTAAAACAGCGTACATCACAACATTTTCGGGTAAAACGGCCAACATATTCTGAGTCTTTGAAACCGGCTCTCCCTCCATCCTGACTGCAATATAAGCATTTTTTATCACCGGGAGGGTTCTCTCTGCAACCTTAGGGGCTCCAAAATAGTATATCAACGCTACAAACATCAAAACAACAAGTATCCAGTATAGTTTCTTATATGAACGTTTTTTCAAATAGCCTACTGAATCATAAGTCATTTAATTTCACCTTTTTTCTCTATTTGTTTTCAGACGGCATATTAGCCTACGGTTGATTAGAAATCAATTGACAAAAAAAGTTCCCTGTAAGCATTGGAGATTGCCTACAGGGATTGTTTCAATTAATAAAACGCTTAGCGGATTATTGAGTTAAATAGCAGTTTGTACGTAACCTGGGTTGAAGCCCTGAATTGAGGTTTGAATGAGAAGAGAATCAAATCACCCTTGGCTTTTTTAAGCCAAACCATTCCTGTCTGACCAGATATCAATTCTTCTTTCTCACAGTATCCACTTTTCAAGATATCTTTTTTACTGAAAGTAGCTATTGCCCTGCGATCCATATCAAATTCCGGTATACTTGTTTTAAACATGACTTCACCAGTAAAAAATCCGCCTGTAACCTCAGGCATACCATATGCAAAAGGATTATCGGTATTCAGTTTTAAAGATATGAATGAACCCGGGCAGTAAAATCCTTTAGCTGTAATTTCCTTTGAAATGTCGTTTATCGGTAAAGTATAAGTTTCAGTAGTGTTTTTATCCTTTTTCAGGGTTAGTGTACCCATGAACAATTTGGTGGAATCACCCCAAGATATTACCCTTCCTCCGTTTTCTATGAAGTTAAGAAGATTCTGTACTCCTTCATCACCCATAGAGCCCATATATTCCGGAGGCATATTTATTGTGAAAGAATATGAGCCATAAGTAACTTTACCGTATTTGAGCGCTTCCGCATTCGTATCTGTAAAAATCAACAGTCCGTATTTATCCAATATTCCTTTTTTTGCTATATCTGCGGGATGCAATATATCATATTGAATATAATAGGAATCAAAAAGGTATCTTGTCCATCCGCTATCCATATCGTGGTAATAAGTCTCTACTAGAGCTATTTTTGGTATTTTAATCTCATTCCCTACATCAGAGATACCGATTGTATCAACTATTGGTGGTATGTTTATTTCCAGGACAATCCTTTGAATTTTCTTCAAATCAGCCTGGTTGTAAGGTATATAGAAGCTACCAATAGGAACCATTTTATCATCGACAATAATCTCTTTATATATAGTCTGCACCTTTACACCGATTTGATTAGCAAGGAAGAGAGCTTTATAGGCAGCATTGTTATTGCAGCTGTAAATCAACCCTTTAAACGTCTCAGGTGAATTCTTCTCGAGATTATAAGTACCTTTTAATTCCTTAAGGAGAGAATTGTTAATACTGCTTGTATTTTTAATCTCAATTGCATTAACACCCATATGTAAAGGTAATGACCATGAAGATATCTCGTATGGTTTAATGATAGGTCCGTCAGGAGTATAACGCCTGACTGGGTAGGCCTGCGCTTCCATTGTTTCCTTAATAAAAGCTCTGAATGGTTGAGCAAGTGGTATAACCATATCACCTTCATTATAGGTTTTACCGTCTATTGTCGCCGGGGCTGTCAGTTCATAAATGCTTATGCCGTGTTCAGCCATTAAATTAACCAGGTTTACAAATTCACCCTGATCATGCTGTTCGTTTTTCGGCAAAATGTAATAATAGGGTGGATTTTCTTTACCGTTTTTTACATCACGCTGAGCAATGTAATTTCTGAATTTGAGGATATCCTCCCTATGAAGAGATGCTGTTTTGATAATAGAAAGTGTAGAAGAGATTTCATACTTCACAATATCTCCAAGCCTCCACCAGCCACCAGGCCATGGTAGAGTCATGTTGATACCTTTCTCATATTCAGATAATCCTTTGCCGCTTACTTTCAATTCATTAGGTTCGATATAAATAGGTTTTGCCACCTGTACACTTGCGGCTTCGGAAAGGAATCCTATTACATTTTTCCATATACATGTCTCTGTTGATCCGGTCCAGTAATCATCGAATAAATAGTGTTGAACAACACCGGAAAGATTCTCCGAGACCATATCCCTGGTCATATTCGAACCAAAAATCCAGATCCAGTTCCAGAGTTCACTATCAATGTTCTCAGAAATCGGATCGTGAGGAGGTGGGACAGAATATCTGGCATCATTATAATACATCTGATGTTTTTCAATCATAACCTGTGGAAACCACCCTTTACTCCAGATCCAGTTTATAGCTTTGGTGTCTTTTTGCGTGAGTGTTACAAAGTCCCTGTTATTATCATGCCCTACATATTTGTGGTAAACGCCTGGATAAAATGATCCTTCATACTTCGTACCCTTATATTTATTATAATTATGAACAATCATATCCATGCCATCGGGATTATGACAAGGAACCATCATGTAAACTACATCATCAAGCCAGGATTTAATCTCAGGATCATCCGTGGTTATTAATTTATAGGCAATTAATGGGGCTGCTTGAGTAGGGCCAACCTCGGATGAATGCATTGAAAGAGTTGCCAGAAAAAATACTTTTCCCATGCCGGCGAGTTCATTTAATTTCTCTTCGGGCAAATTTGTATTTAAAGCTAGTTCCTTGTTGATTTCCCTGTATGTATCAAGATTATTGATATTATCCGCCGATGATATAAAAGCGATGTACATCTTCTTTCCCAACGGCGATTCACCAATTTCCTGAAGCTTTATCATAGGTGACTGCTTCTCAAGTATTTTCAGATAGTCTATCAATTGCTCATAATCAAACATCATCCTGTCAGCGCCCGGTTTAAAACCGAATTGTTCCTCTGGTGTTTTCACCTTCCCTGATGATTGAGATAATGCAGGTTGTACAAATACAAGAAGAAGCGCCAGGAGGAATAAACTAGTGAACTCAAAAAACCTTTTAAAGTCCATCCTTCACCTCATTTAAAGTTAAAAAACTAATTTAAAACGCCTTTTAAGGCTAATTCGGTACTGGAGACCTCCTCGGTAAGTAACATGAAAATTTCTTCCAGATCTGTTTGACTTGAATTAGCAGTTTCCTGTAATTCTTTTGCTGTACCATGGGCAATCAATTTGCCCTTGTTAATAATTCCAATGTGAGTACAGATCTCCTGTGCAATTGAAAGTGTATGTGTTGACATGAAAATTGTCACCCCTTCGTTAGCAGCAAGTTCAGAGAAAATCTCTTTGACCAATTTTATTCCCTTAGGATCGAGGCCTACCATAGGCTCGTCAACGATGATGATTTTCGGCCTGTGCAGGAGTGCGCTTGCCATAACAGTTTTTTGCCGCATACCATGGCTGAAACTCTCAATCAATTCGTTCTGCCACTTTTCCAATCCAAAGAGGTTTAAAAGGTATCTGGATCTTTCCCGAATATCATCAGCTGACATATCAAATATTCTGCCGATAAACCTTAAGTACTCATTTGCTGTGAGTTTTTCATAAAGATATGGATTGTCAGGGATAAAACCGATTAATTTCTTGATATCGTTTGTGTTTTTCCGGATGTTTAAACTGTTAATGATGACTTCACCGGAATCCGCTTCCAGCAATCCTGTAATAATTTTTATAGTGGTTGTCTTTCCCGCTCCATTAGGCCCGAGAAATCCGAAGAATTCACCCTCTTTTATTTGAAGGTCAAGCTTATCCAGCGCTAATGTTTTACCGTATCTCTTGGTTATTTCATGTAACGTTATCATGCTTACCATTTTAGTTACCAGAATTATAACAGTATTGTCAGAATTTTAAATTATACTGTCATTAATTTTACGAAGAAAAAGAGAATTTATTCGTACTGAATATATTATTCATCCTTTGAGCACAGCAAGTGGAATGACCCGTGCAACCTTTTTAGAAAGTCCGGCACCTGTTACTACCTTTATTACCTCATCGATATCTTTATAAGCCTGTGGTGCTTCTTCTTTGATCGTTTTCATATTCTCAGCGTGGAGAATGATTCCTTTCATAGCCTGTTTGAACTCATCATCCGAGATCGCGGGTTTGCGAACCACTTTACCTTTTTTATATTTCCCTATCGCCTCAGTACGTGACATTACACGCCCGGCTCCATGATTTACTGAACAAAGTGAATCTTCATTGTCATCACTGCCACTGAGCACATAACTGGATGTACCCATCGAACCAGGTATCAGTACTGGTTGCCCGGTTGTGGCGAATGAAGTTCCACTCATCCTTTTCCAACCAAATGCTCTTGTCGCGCCTTTACGATGCACAAAAAGATTTCTTTTATTGTGTGTCTCAATTTTCAATATGTTATGAGGAACATCATAAAGTAGAACAGGGGCTGCCTCAGGATACATAGAAAGCAACTCCTTTTTTACAAGGAGATATAACAGGTATCTGTTTACAAAGGCAAAATTGGCTGCGCAATTCATTGCACTATAATAATTTTCCCCGTCCTTCTTTGAATAATCAAGAAATCCTAACTGTTTCCTTGCAAGTTCAGGATCTATTTTTAGGGTTGTCTCATTCGCTTTTTTCATATAGTCTCCGCCAACCTGGTGTCCAAATCCGCGCGAGCCTGTATGAATCATTATGGAGATATTGCCTTCCTTAAGGCCAAATTTCTCAGCAATCTTTTCATCAAAGATTTCTTTTATTTTTTGTATCTCGATGAAATGATTCCCTCCTCCAAGTGTAGCAAGTTGCACCCTGCCCCGTTCTATAGCGATATTCGAAACAGCTCTGATATCCCCCTTTAACGAACCGTTATCTTCTACATATTTCCTCTGTTCCTTGAGTTCATTCTCGTTGTACATTTCCCAGATATTGTTTTTATAATTTACTATACTGTTTACTGAAGCAAGACCGTTCTCCGTTATACAGACAAAATCATCTTTCGAAAGGGTTAGATTCTGCTTTCCTTCTCCGAGAGGAATTATTTGCCTGAGTGATAATGCAAACCGTTCAACATTGAATTCTTCAGTCCGTATCCCTGTAGTCAGCATTCGCATACCGCAATTTATATCGTAGCCTACCGCGGCAGGGATTACATTTTCAGTTGTGCCGATAACGGAACCTATCGGAACACCATAGCCATGATGTATATCGGGAGTCGCACTGACATGGGCTACAGATGGAATTTCTGTTGCATTTCGCAGCTGATTCACTGCAGATTCTTCAAGTTTCAATTCCGGAGAGGTAAATATGACAGCATCCTGCCGCATCCTTCCATGACGTGGTATGAACAGACGATAGTTATCTTTTTTATTTTTAGGCATTTTTATATATTCAGATATCTTCAGTTAGTATCAGGTCTAAGGGGTTTTCTCAACAATAATGGTAAAGTGCTTCGAATCCAGTGTGTATGGATCACCCTTCAGATTTGCGTAATAATCTACCAGTTGCAGGTCGACTTCATGGAACATCCTCAGCATCTCAGCAAGGGTATATATTTTAATCGAAAAATTCACATCTCTTCTACGGTTGTCATCGAATATTAGTTTCCTTTGAGCATTGAGTTCGTTCTTTTCGAGATTCCAGGTCTGTTTATCCAACATAATTACCCCTTCATCTTCCGAGATAAATGAATTACCATCATTAATCACATTTCTTATCAGACCTGTAAAACAGAGTGATTGAATCAGAAATCTCCCGTTAGGAACTAAAGCCCTGGCAACCCTCTGCAGGACATCCTTATTCTCTTCATGTGAAAAATAACCGAACGAAGTAAATAGATTCAATACGACATCGTATTCTTCAAGAAAAGGAAGTTCACGCATATCACCATAAATAAAATCTATATCAAGGCCCTCTTCTTGGGCTTTTTTCTTGGCATTTTCAAGGAAAACGCTGCTGAGGTCATAACCGGTCACTTTAAAACCTCTTCGCGCTAATTCAAGTGTATGCCTACCATAACCACAACACAAATCCAATATTTTCATATCGTTTGTGAGAGACAACAGGTCGATTACACCCTCTACTTCTTCTTTGCTGGACTGGTTAATACGTCTATAGGATTGGATATAATCAGCGTCAAACATATCTTCGAACCACTCAGCCATCTTAAATATCCTTTCTTTTTCTTTAGAATATAGGGGCTTTTTTTCAAGATTTCCAGAAAAGCAGCTAATCAAATTGAATCAATTTTTTCCATTAAATGGATAAATTCATTTAGAGAAATCGCCTCCGCTCGGCGTTCGGGTTCGATTCCTGCAGCACTCAATATCTCACGCAATCTATCTTTATCACCTTCAGAATACATATTGTTTGATAAATTATTAAGGATGGTTTTTCTCTTCTGAGAAAAAGATGCTTTAAATAATTCAATCATTTTTTTCTCGAATTCACTGGAATGTCCAGTTTCCCTGGGAACAAGTTCTATAACAGCTGATTGTACTGCCGGGCGAGGCCTGAATGAGTTCGGTGAAACGTTCATAATGCGGCGTTTGCTGAAAAAATAATCTGTTACGATTGAGATATATCCAAATTCTTTATTTCCCGGCTTGGCAAGCAGCCGATCGATTACTTCCTTTTGCAACATAAAAACCATTGCAGTAAAATCAGTGCTGTGTTCGATAGATTTACTGATAATAGCTGTGCCTATATCATAAGGAAGATTGCCAACAAGCCATAACTTATTGAAATCCTTGAATTCACCTATATATTTTAAAAGATCGGTTTTCAAAATATCTTCATTCACGACTTTCAGGTTTTCTACATCCGACAGTTTTTCAGAAACTTTTTCAACCATTTCAGGGTCGATTTCAATGGATAGCACTTTTCCGGCTTTCTTTACCAGGTATTTTGTCAATGCTCCTTTTCCTGGGCCTATTTCAATTACTCCATCCCGTTCTGATGCATCGATAGAATCCGCAATGCGCGCCAGAACTGACCCGTCTTCAAGGAAGACCTGTGAAAATTTCCTTTTTAGATTCTTTTTATTGTGAGCCAAACTTCACTCCTGGTTCAAGCCACTATTTTCTAGGTTTTATAAAATTAATCCAGCTGAGAATTCAGATGTCTTTTAATTTCTCTTATTTCTTCAAACTCAACCACACCTATTTTGTAATGCCAGGTAAGAAATCCAAACTTATTTGTTAATGCAGGATCATGATCTTCAGGAAAATATTTCTCGATTATACTATCGCCAAAAACTGTTCCTTTGAGGGGGGAATAATAGGTCAGATGAATCTTTGCACCCAGGTCGTTTATATACTTCATTCCTTCTATTACACATTCCTTATCCTGATTGGGCAGACCGAATAGTAGATAAATCTCCATATCCGAACGGCGAAAACCAGCATCTTCCAGATTCTTTATTGCGTTGCTGAGATCGCTATTATCTACTTTCTTCATTTTTTTCTGAAGTTCTAGATCGACGGATTCATAGCTCAGCCTCGGATTGACAAAATTCATCTCTTTCATTGTTTCTGCCATTTTTCCATCAACAGCCCGTGCAAAAAGTGAATTTGGCGTGAAAAACGATGCTTGAACTTTTTTCTTTAACAATTTCTCAGCAAATGGATAGAAATGCGATTCCTTTCGAAAAAAAAGCGCATCATCATAAAAAGCAAAATTCCTGACACCATATTCCCTGTTATAAAGCGTTACATCATTTACTATCCTGTCGAGATCCAGTGGCCTGAATTTTCCCCATCTCAGTGGAGTAACGCAGAACGGACAATCAAAAGGACAACCGACCGAGGTCATCATCGGTAGAGAGGATCTGTCACCAACAAACGAATAGTCCGGATAATAGTTTTTTTCTATAGAGAAATCGATATCCCTGTAATCTCTTGAAATTCCGAGAACTTTGTCAACCTTAATAAGCAGCTCTTCAAGGTTATTACTGACTTGGATATAATCTGGATTACATTCCCTTATGCAGTGTTCAGGATAAATCGAAGGATAAATTCCTCCAGCAAATACTGGAACTTCTGGATAAATCTCTTTTACAAGTTTTATCATATCCCTTGTAGATTCCCACCAATAGCTCATCAGTGAACTGACCATAATCAAATCAGGTTTATGAAGCTCCTGAAGATATGCCTCTGTCAGATTAAAAGGTATTCCATACCTTTTATATTTACGCGGTATAGATTCAATGGATTTCGGTATATCAATATCCTCTGCCAGGTATTTTCCGCTTCCATTCTCTTTCCTTTTAGGAAGATTACCTTCATATCTTTTAAGTATGGGATGAGACCGGTCAAGGCAATCCAGTAGAACAATATTATATCCATGTGATTTCAGAAAACCTGATAGAATAAGCAGTCCCATAGGTCGTAGCCACAGATCATAAGCTGTAAAATCATACATCCATGGATTAATAAGGAGAATATTATGTCCGGGCTTGGAATTAAGAGGATTATTCCTTGTCAAAATCGACTACGCCGTCATATTCATCAGTACTTTTATCAAATTGAGATGTTATATCACGCATAAGGACTGCATATTTATCGCAATTATCGTTCTCTATTATCGGAACAATATTTATTTCAGCATAATACCGTATACCATTTGCTATTACCTTCAACTTAAAGATGCCTCTATTCTGATCCCTTATTTGTTCTTCCAGTTTATCTCTCAGCTTTGGTGTGTATTTATTTTCTATAAGGGACCAGACATCCCTACCGATCATCTTCTTAGTATTGATTTTCCATTTTTTTAACAATTCTTCATTTCCGTAAACTCGAGTAAACAGACCATCAGCATTGATAATGGAAACGATAGATTCCAGTAGGCAGGCAACTATATCAAGATAATCCTGTTGTCTCTGTTTTGCGAATTGCTCATGCGCTTTTAAATCGGTTATATCTCTAAATACACCAAGAATATATTTGGGCTTACCGTTTTCTGTGACGACCTTGCTCCGTTGTTCGACATACCGTAATTCATGAGATTTATTGAAAATCCTGAAGGATATAAAATGTTCCTGATCAGGCATTTCTTCTCTTTTTTTCATCTCGTTGATAATGTATTCGTGGTCAATTTTTGGTATTTGAGTAAGAGCAAAGTCCTTAGTGCTCATGATTTCGCTTAAAGGTACATCATAAACCTCAGTCACTTTTGGGCTTATAAAAATATATTTCTTGGTTTTATAATCAACACAGTAAATATAATCAAAAGCGTTTTCCAGGATGAATTTGTATAGTGATTCCGATTCTGCCAGCTTTTCTCTGTTCACTTTCATATCTGTAACATCACTCACAGCTGCAATATAACCCGAAGGAATGCCTTGTGGGTCTAAAATCTGTGATACCCTGGCTGTATACCATCTCGTCTCATTATCAAGCATAAGATTGTACTCAAATTCGTACATCTGGTTTGTTTCGCCGGCTTTAACAAATGCTTCTCTTAATGGAATGACTACGTTCGGACCCATCACATCATCAACTTTTTTCCCAAGAAAATCTTGTGGTGCAAGAAGAGTTCTGAATCCTTCCTGGGAAAGATAAAAATCAGTAAAAACTCCGTCCATGTCAAAAACGAAAATAACATCATCGAGAGATGATAGGAGCGCTTTGAGATACTCCTCGTTTTTACGAAGGTTAATGGTTGCCTGGTATTCCTGTTTTATATGTTTATATTTTGCGACATTCTGTTTTATTGAATTGATTATTAAAATGAAATGAGCAAATGTGGCATCCTTAGTAAAGTAATCATCAGCGCCAGATCTGAATGCTTCAGCAGCGACATCTTCATTTCCCTGGCCTGTCAGGAAAATAAAAGGAATCATTAAATCTTTATCTCTGATTGCCCTGAGTAATTCAAGTCCGTTTTTCACAGGCATATTATAATCGGCAAGAATACAATGATATTCTGATTGGTTCAGATGTTTTAATGCTTCGTCGACAGAAACCGCCTTCTCAATTTGAAAAATGGGTTCTTCGATAGGAAGGCGTATCTCAATTAAGTCAAGATACTCTTGATTATCATCAACATGTAGTATCCTGATATTTTCTCCGGTTTCTGTCATATTACTTTAATTATAGAATAATACATGTCTCTTATTATATAGTTCAACTCAGAGCAAAAGAACTATACACCATTATTAACTAATATGCCAAGAAAATTTAAAACAAGTTATCCCTGTTAAGAAAAAAGTAATGCTGTCATATGCCATCATTTTACAATTATGTTGCAAATAGAACTTCTGCTGCTATATTAAGAAAGTCACAATTACGGAACAGGTTTTCCGGGGGAAAGAAATATAACAGATATTTCAATGACCAATTTTAAACTCATGTTAAAAAAACAAATATAGACTGGGAGGTCTTATATGCAAACTCTATCAAAGAAGGGTGTGCGGTTATGGCGATGGCAGAGGATAACTGCCATTATGCTGATTGTCGGCATATCGCTGCATTTCGCCGTCACACATTTCCTTGGTGACCAGTTGGGATTCACTGTTGTAAATGAGCGCTTACAACACATATTCTGGATTATTTTTGATGCCTTACTGCTCTTAACAGCGCTTGTGCACGGTTTCGGCGGATTATGGTCGGTATACCTCGATTACAACGCTAAGGGAACTATTAAGAAATTCCTCGGCTGGACAGTAGCGTTTCTTGTAATCGCCTTCACCATTTACGGTTCACTGGCATTAGCCTTTTTGATATTAAGATAGAGAGTGGAGGAGAAAAAATGGGAAAAAATTTAGACTGGCTTAGGGATGCATGGATTAATAAACACCTTGCACAATGGGCATTTTTTATCAACCGCCTCACAGGAGTAGTTATTGCCTTATACCTCATGGTCCATATTTTCATCAACAGTATCCCGCTGATCTTCGGCCCGGAGGCATATACAAAGACCTTGCATGCAATGGAAACTCCATTACTCAGGATTTTCGAAGTACTCCTTATTACCGCTGTAGCATTTCATATGTTCAACGGAATCAGGATTTTACTGGTGGATTATTTCAAGCTCAGCAGGCAGCAGAGCATACTTTTTGTTTTCGCTTTCCTTCTGACTATTGTTGTCTTTATCGGGGCTCTAATACTTTATTGGCCTGATATCTTTGGATCCGGACAGCATGAAATTGCTGCTATATTAAATTAGGAGAGGGGAACAAATGAAATACCATCAAGTATTAGTCGTCGGCGGCGGCCTCGCTGGCATGAGAGCAGCAGTCGCATGTAACCGGCGTAATATAAAGGTTGGATTATTATCCAAGATTCATCCTGTCCGATCTCACTCAACCTCCGCCCAGGGCGGAATCAACGCTGCAATGAATAACCACGTCAGGGGAAAACATGATGATGTTATGCGTCATGCTTTCGATACAATCAAAGGCAGCGATTACTTGGCGGATCAGGATGCCGTTGTAAAATTTACTGCTGACGCTCCTCACAGAATTATAGAAATGGAAAACTGGGGCGTGCCTTTCAGCAGAAATGAAGAAGGTAAAATAGCCCAGCGTCCGTTCGGCGGCGCAGGTTTCCCTAGAACCTGCTACGCGGCTGATAGAACAGGGATGTACCTTATCCAGACACTCTGGGAGCAGGTTTGTAAATATACCGAAGCTTCCATGCGTGAAGAAATGGTCATCTATGACGAATGGGTTTGTTTAAAGATTATAGTTGAAAAGAACAAAGCGGTCGGCGTTGTCGCCTGGAACCTTGCAGAAGGTAAACTGGAGATATTCAAGGCCGATGCAATTATCATGGGCACTGGTGGTATCGGAAGGATCTATTCCAATACATCCAACGCTCTTACCAATACCGGTATGGGTATGGCGCTCGCTTACTGGGCAGGTGTACCTCTTAAAGATATGGAATTCGTACAATTCCACCCGACCACCCTTAAAGGTAATAACTGTCTGATGACAGAAGGCTGCCGCGGTGAAGGTGGATACCTTCTCAATGATAAGGGTGAAAGATTCCTCGCTAATTATCCTGATTCATCAGTAGCAATGGAAATTGCCCCGAGAGATATCGTAAGCCGCAACATCACACGCGAAGTTATGGCCGGTAGGGGTATTAACGGTCAGGATTATGTTTACCTTGACCTCAGACACCTCGGCGCCGAAAAGATTATGACCAGGCTCCCGGGTATCCGCGACCTGGCTATGAACTTCGTAGGCGTTGACCCGATCACACAGCCTGTACCGATCCAGCCGGGCCATCATTACACCATGGGCGGTATCGATGTGAATGAAAACGCCGCTACGCCGGTCGAAGGTCTTTATGCTGCCGGTGAATGCGCATGCGTTTCTGTTCATGGCGCAAACAGGCTGGGCGGCAATTCACTTCTCGAAACAATCGTATTCGGCGCTATTGCCGGTGAATCCGCAGTAAAATATATCGAAGATGGCGGTAAGACCGGTGATGTATCCAAAACCCTCGAAAAAGGTAAAAAGGAAGTTGAAGACAAGATCCTTTCTATTTTTGAATCCAAGGGTGATGAGGATCCGTCGCTTATACGTGAAGAACTTCAGAAGGTCATGGCTGAAAAAGTCGGAGTCTTCAGAAACGAGAAAGACCTCAAGGCTGCTCATACTAAAGTACAGGAACTAAGAGACCGCTATAAAAAGATCAAGATTATGAACACCAGCGGCCTGAAGTTCAACCAGGATCTTATGTGGAATATGGAACTCGAAGGTGACCTTGATATAGCCGAAACAATTGTCGCCGGCGCGTTGAACAGGAAAGAAAGCCGCGGTTCTCAGTCACGCACTGATTTCCCGGTACGCGACGACAAGAACTGGCTGCATCATTCAACATTCACATACACACCTAAGGGCGCCAAGTTGGGTAAGAAGAAAGTAACTCTTGGTTACTTCAAACCGAAAGAAAGAACATACTAGGCGTGGAGGTGAGTAATGAGTAAAGAAGTAACTTTCAAGGTGTTCCGTTTTGATCCTGAAAAGGACAAAAAACCGTATTTCCAGAAGTATGCATTCGAGCCAAGACAGGGTATGACGATCCTCGACGGGCTCTTTCACATACAACGTAAAATAGACGGCTCAATCGCGTTCAGATCATCCTGCCGCGAAGGTGTCTGTGGTTCCTGCGCAATGCATATCGGCGGCAAATACCGCCTTGCATGCGAAACCCAGATAAAAGGTCTTGGCAAAAACATTACTATTCGCCCGCTGGCTCATGTGCCAATTATCAAGGATCTTGTCGTTGATATGAAACCTTTCTGGAATAAATACAAATCCGTTAAACCTTATCTGATGCCGGGCGATCCCGATCCTGCGAGTCATGAAAGGATCCAGAGCGAGGATGAGCGTAAAAAAATCGACGTCCTCATCGATTGCATTCTCTGCGGCGCTTGTACTTCATCATGCTCGGTAACAGCAACCAATGAAGACTATCTTGGACCAGCAGCGTTGATGAAAGCGAACCGCTTCATACGTGATACAAGGGATAATGCGACAGATGAGCGTTTACGCCTCGTGGCAACCGAGAACGGTGCATACCGCTGTCATACGATATTCAGCTGCCAGTACGTATGCCCGAAAGACCTCAATCCACAGGCATCTATTCAGGAAATACAGGAGCTCGGAGTAAAAAGGATTCTTAAAGAAAAAGAATAGTTCCTTCCGAAGCTTTAATATATATAACCCTCCCGGTTAATCCCGGGAGATTTTTTTATACTTGTGTCATTGCGAGCGCAGTGAAGCAATCTGTATGATCAATGTTCATAGAATCAGATCGCCGCGGTTGCTGCCGCTCCCTCGCGATGACAAATATTATTATCGCCGGATGTGACCGGCTCCTACGGTATGACAGGTTCATGGCCATAAAACCGTTTTTACCTGCAAGGAAAACCTTGTCTCGTTCAAAATCACTGAGCGAGTTTTTGTGTGTCCGGTTTTTGATCGCTGCTGTTTATATAGCCTTTGAAGTCGCCGATGAGATGTAGTGAGCCGGTGCAGAGGAGAAAGGCAGAGTCTTTTGATAATTTATATCTTTCATTGAATTCATCAAAACTATCATAAATGGTTATTTTAGATGCGGCCTCCCCTGCCCTCTGCTGGATTTTCTCTACCGGGATAAATCCCTTCTTATCATGCCTTATCATATAAATCCGGTTCGCATGTGGGAATAATAGTTTTATAATCTCGATATAATTCTTCTTCCGTTTGACTATGAAAAGTAGATCAAATTTTTGCCCGTCAAGCGAATCTCTAAAGTATTTAACCAGTGTCCTCATCCCAGCAGGATTATGAGCGCCATCGAATAGAACCGGTACCTTCCATGCGAACCACTCCAGCCTTCCCTGCCAGTTTGTTAGCTCTATTGCATCTATGATTGCAATTTTGGAGATTTTATAACCTTTTTCCCTCAGGATTTCCGAAGCCCTGATTACTGCCGATATATTCCTTGCCTGGTGTTCTCCTGGAAGCGCCGGTATCAGGCCATTATATTCATTCTCTGCGGTTTTAAAACTCATCCGTGTAAACTTTTTTTCGAATCTCAAGCGGACATTGTTCAATCTATTTTTTTTCGATCTCTCCAATTTATCCACACCGACCGTATCTATTGTCCGTGTAACTTCCTGCAGAGCATTGTGAATAATCGCTCGTTTTTCGGCTGCATTTTTCTTCAACTCCATGAAAGCATTGTTCTTACTTACTGAAGTCACAGTGATGCGGTTTTTCCTCATCACCCCGGCCTTCTCATAGGCAATCTTTGAAAGTGTGTCCCCCAGCCATTTTCGGTGATCCAGGTCTATATCGGTAATTATAGATATCTCCGGTTCCACAATATTGACAGCATCAAACCTTCCGCCAAGGCCGATTTCCATCACGGCAATATCAACTTTGTTTTCTTTGTACCACTGGAAAGCAACTGCCGTTATAAATTCGAAATATGTCGGGTATTGCTCCAGTTTGCCTGATTCAAACAGTCTGTCCGCATGCCCAGCGATTTCTTTTACGATGCTTATGAAGTCTTTCTCGGAAATCATCTTATCATCAATGCGGACTCTCTCCCGGACATGTACCAGGTGAGGCGAAGTATACAGTCCGGTTTTATAACCGGAATTCTGGAGTACCTGCGACAGCATTGAGCAGACTGAGCCTTTGCCGTTCGTTCCGGCGACCACGACAATTTTAAAATCGTTTTGCGGATTACCTAATGCGGATGTAATAGTTCGGATTGTATCCAGACCGAGTTTTATCCCGAACGTGGAGATGGAATAAAGGAATTTTACAGTAGAATCAAAATCAACAATTGAAGAAGATGGAAGCTGTGTTTTCAATTTGTTTATAAGCCTTCAGGCCTCAAGCAGGTTGATCGACCATAAACTTCAGAAGCATAACGAGTGTTTTCTTCATGTTCTTACGTTCGATGACGATATCGAGCATTCCTTTTTCCAGGAGGAACTCTGCCCTCTGGAATCCAGGAGGAAGGTCCTCTTTAATGGTCTGTTGGATAACCCTCGGGCCGGCAAATCCGATCAGTGATTTCGGCTCTGCGACATTCAGGTCGCCCAGCATCGCATATGATGCTGTGACTCCACCGGTTGTAGGGTCGGTAAGGATCGATATATAGGGCAACCCTGCTTCATCGAGCCTTGCCAGCGCAGCACTGACCTTAGCCATCTGCATGAGTGAAATTGCCCCTTCCTGCATCCTTGCGCCACCGGAAGCGGAGACTATGATAAGCGGCAGGTCCCGATCAACAGCCAGCTCTGCAGCGCGGGCTATTTTCTCGCCTACTACAGAACCCATGGAACCGCCCATATAGCCAAATTCCATCGCGCCTAATATCACATCAATTCCGCCCATCCTGCCCTGTACAAATAAAATAGCTTCCTGCTTGGGATATATCTCATCGTATGTTTTGATTCGGTCTTTATATCGTTTGGAATCTTTGAAATTAAGAACATCTACTGAAAGGAGTTCCGAGAAAAGTTCATCATACTTGTTTTCATCAATAAGCATCGCAATCCTGTCACGAGCCGCAATTCTGAATCCATAATCACATTTCGGGCAGACAAAAGCGTTCCGGACTACTTCTTTCCTGTAGATAATCCCTGAACAGTTATTACACTTAACCCATACGCCTTCAGGAAAGTCGGTTTTCTTTTCAAACGGTTCTATATCTTTGCTCTTCTTACTGAATATTGCCATCAGGTAACTCCTCCACCGCGTATAATACCACTTGGTAATAAACCGTCAAGCATTCATAATTTTCATTCTAAAAATGTTCTGAATCCACTGAATTCCAGAACATTTTTATCAATTATAATCGAAAGTTAGCCTTTTTGAGTTAAAGAGGCATTGATATTGTTTTAAGTTAAACTATAATCTCCTTTGTTATTTAACAGTTAGAAAGGACTTGCAGTGACGAAAAATAATTCACTTGTAAATAAAATCTCTCAGTTATTCAAAAATGAAATCGCAATTGACCTTGGAACGGCAAATACTCTGCTTTGGACGGAAGATGAGGGAGTCGTTATTAATGAGCCTTCTATCGTCGCTGTTAATACACGCCTTAATACAATCGAAGCTATCGGTTCCCGCGCAAAAGCAATGGTAGGCCGTACACCAGGTGATATTGTAGCTATTCGCCCGTTGCGTGATGGCGTTATCGCCGATTTTGAAGTAACGGAAAAAATGCTCGAATATTTCATTTCCAAGGCTGTAAAGAAAAAAGTCCTTGTCCGCCCGAAAGTTGTAATCTCTGTACCATCAGAAATTACACCGGTTGAGATGCGCGCTGTACAGGATTCCGCTTACCGCGCAAAAGCATCCGAAGTATATCTTATCCTTGAATCCATGGCTGCCGCTATTGGAGCAGGGCTGCCGATTAATGAACCAACCGGTAATATGATCGTTGACATCGGCGGTGGAACAACCGATATCGCAGTAATATCACTCTCCGGCCTTGTATACAGCAGGACCATTAAAACAGCCGGAGATTCCATGGATGATGCAATTATCCAGTACATAAAGAAGAAATATAACCTTCTTACAGGCGAAGCGATGGCGGAAAAAATCAAAGTTAATCTCGGCTCTGCCTATCCGCTGGATGAAGAGTTGACTATGGAGATCAAAGGCCGTGATCTTGTTGCCGGGGTTCCAACAACCCTCCGGATAAACGACAGTGAAATCAGGGAAGCACTGTCCGAGGTAGTTAATACAATCGTCGAGACAATCAAAATTGCCCTCGAACGGACACCGCCTGAGCTCGCAGCGGATTTTGTGGATAAAGGAGTAATGCTCACCGGTGGCGGCTCCCAGTTGAAAAACCTCGATAAAAGGCTCCGCGAAGAAACCGGCCTTCCCGTAACAATTGCCGAACATCCGCTTACAACCGTTGTCGAAGGTACCGGATATTTGTTGAAGCATCCTGAATTGCTTAAAAAAATTGCTCTTACTAAATGAAAAATTTATATAAAAAACATAAACTCCTGTTCCATCTCATTGCGGTTTTGCTTCTACAGATAATACTCCTTTCTCTCCAGATACAGACATCGAAAAATATATCAATATTTTCTACAGCTGTTTCGACAGTGGTTACTCCCATTCAATCAGGTTCTGACTTCACATTCCGTAAAATTGCTGACACTTGGAATAATTATGTCACTTTCCGGAACTACAAGGATATGTACTGGAAAGCCAAAAAAAGAATCTATGAGCTTGAAAAACAAATGGTCTTGAACGACAGGTTGACCAAACGTATTGAGGAACTTGAGGCATTATTAAAATTTCATAAGACTTACAACTTTAAGAATGAGCCCGCAATTCTGACTGGGGTCGGGCCATCATCACAGTTTAAGACGATTTATGTAAATAAAGGATCTTCATCCGGTATCAAGAGGTTTTCACCTGTAATAAACAATCTCGGTCTTGTCGGTATCGTTATTCTTACCACACCTATTACTTCACAGGTTCAACTGGCAACAGATGCCAACTCATCTATTTCGGTCGTAACCGGGTTAGGGCATGTCCGCGGAGTATTAAAAGGTTCTGGCAATGACCTTATGAAGATAGAGTTTGTTGATAAGCTTGAGCATGTCAGAGTTGGTGAGAAAGTATATACATCAGGTATGGATCATATTTATCCGCCTGATATTTTAGTGGGAACTGTTGTAAATGTAAGCCTCGATGATGAGCTATTTCTTTCTATCACAGTAAAACCCACTGTTGATTTCGCCCATCTCGATTCTGTACTTATCCTTATTCGAGAATCTGTTGTACCTGAGGATTTGAAACTACTGGAGGGGCTCGAATGAAAATCTCCAGGATATTGATCCTTCTACTTTTAACTATCCCGGCACAGGTATTGTTACTAAAAGTTTTAGGACAACAATTCTACTGGTTTGATTTGTTACTTCTACTCACGTTGTATATCGCATTTTATATCCAAGGTATTCCGCTTATATATATCGCCCTGGCACTGGGTATTATCAAGGATGCGCTCTCCGGAGGGTTGATTGGGTTAAACGGATTTTCATTTCCCATTTTAGCTCTTGTATGTATGATCCTTTATACTCGATTGAAGATTTCAAAATTTTATGCCCAATTCATGCTCATTTTTTCACTTTCATTTCTTAATGCCATGATAATAACTTTTATAAGCTGGGTCTTCGGTATTGATATAATTTACCCCTCAATTCTTGAATATATTTATACAGGTCTTGGCAACGGAATCTTATTTGTTATCCTGATGAACCTACCAAAAATCTTTATAAGGCAAAACAAACTTACTCCAGGACGATACAATGTTAGATAGGCGTGGAGTACAGATATCCCATCAACGTGTAAAAATCTTCCGCTTTTTCTTCTTTCTCTTATTCGCGATCCTGTTTTTTAAATACTGGATCCTCCAGGTGATCCAGGGGCCCGAATATTATCTTCTTTCAGAAATGAACCGTATACGGGTAACAAAACTTCTTGCTCCGCGGGGAACAATAATCGACAGAAACGGTATTATACTTGCCAGAAACAGGCCATCTTACAATATCGTACTTTACCGTTCTAATATGAAGGGTAAACTTGAGAGCATCTCAAACTTCCTCGGTCTTTCGATGGAATATATAGATGAACGAATTGACAAATACTGGAATATACCAATTTCTGAACCTGTTATTCTTAAAGAGGATATACCGTTTGATATAGTACAGCGTATTGAACCATTGCTTATAGATTTTCCGAATCTTGCGATCGAGGTTGAGCCACTTCGCGATTACCCGATGTCCGATACTCTTGTTCATGTCTTAGGCTATGTAGGTGAAATCAGCGAAGGAGAGATCGACCAGGATATATTCCCAGGAGTCACAAGTGGTGAACTCGTCGGTAAAACAGCAATTGAAAGGATGTATGATGAATATCTTCGAGGTAAAAACGGCGAGAATACTGACGTTGTCGACAGCACGGGGAGAAAAGTCAGCAACCTCCTGAGAAAAGAGCCGATAACCGGAAAAACGGTGCAATTAACCATAGATTACGACCTCCAGAAAATCATTATTGACCTGATGAAAGAAAATGAATACGTCGGCGCTGTTGTAGCAATGGAGCCAAATACTGGTGAAGTTCTCGCTATGGTTTCAATGCCGACATATAATCCCAATCCTCTGGTTGGACGTTTTACTCTTGATAAATGGAAAGAACTTTCATCAATAGACAATGATCCGCTGCAGAACAGAACTATTCAAAATGATTATGAGCCTGGCTCTATGTTTAAAGTCGTTATGGCTCTGGCAGGTTTGAATGAAAAAATTATTACTGAACAGACCGGCTTTACATGCAATGGGACAGCATATTTCTATCGTCAACCGTTTCGCTGTAATAAGTTAAGTGGTCATGGATATACCACGCTCTATGATGCGATAAGGTTATCCTGCAATATATATTTTTATAACGTTGGTGATCGGTTAAGAATTGACAGAATAAGTGAATACGCAAAAAGATTCGGATTTGGTTTCAAAACAAATATCGACCTTGTAGACGAAAAACCAGGACTTGTTCCCAGTGAAGATTGGAAACAAAAGCGTTACAAGGAGCCATGGTATCCAGGAGAAACTATTTCAGTTTCTATCGGTCAAGGCGCCCTGCAGGTGACTCCAATTCAACAGGCGGTGTTCATCAGCGCTTTAGCCAACGGGGGCAAAGTACTGAAACCTTTCCTTGTGAAGAATATAACGGACAAAAACAGTGATGAAACCACCACTTTTGGAAGACAAATCCGTGGTTTGCTAGGTATCAGTGATGAAGATCAAGCAATTGTTAAAAGAGGTATGTGGGGAGTTGTAAATGACTATGGAACCGGCTGGGGAGCAAAGGTCTGGAGCAAGGAGGTCGCTGGGAAAACAGGGACATCGCAGGTCGTCAAAAAAGATCTTTTTAAAAACGAAAAAGAGACTCCATGGCAGTTCAGGAACCATTCCTGGTTTTCCTGCTTCGCTCCATTTGAGCAGCCGGAGATCGTTTTAGCTGTGCTGGTTGAGCATGGCGGAGACGGTTCTGTTACAGCTGCTCCGCTTGCAGGAAAAATACTGAGAGCTTACTTTAAACTAATAAGTGAAAGAGAGAAATCGTTAAATGAAAAATAGAATTAATCTCTCATTTGACTTATCAAACTGGGCTACCCTTTTACTCACACTTCTTCTTTCTCTGATAGGAATTTTATTCATATATTCTACTACTCATAACTCCAGTGATAGCCATCTTTTTGTAAAACAGATCTTGTGGCTTCTTCTAGCGACCGTTATTCTTCTTCTAATAAGCAATTATGACTATAATAAATTAATCAGGTTTGCTCCAATACTCTATTTAATTCTTATCATTTCCCTTGCCCTCCTCACTCTGTTAGGTAGTTTCTTCGGAGGCGCAAGGTCGTGGTTTTTCCTCAAATATCTTGCGATACAACCTTCAGAACTCGGTAAAATAATAACAATTCTGTTTATGGCCAAATTATTCTCTGAACTTGATCGCCCACAGCTTTATTTCAAGGATATCATCAAACCTGCAATTTTACTCGCAATCCCAGTTGCACTTATTGCTATTCAACCAGATATGGGAACAGCGTTAACTTACATCCCTATATTTCTTGGAATACTCTTCGTCGGAAGATTGCGCACCAGAGTAATTATCGTCCTTATAATTTTGCTTGTTGTTTTCGTTTTCCTTGCATGGTCATTTGTCCTTAAACCGTATCAGAAAGACCGTATAACGACCTTTATTAACCCTGAAGAATATAAGCAGGGCTCCGGCTACCAGATTTATCAATCAAAAATTGCAATAGGTTCAGGAGGTTTCTGGGGGAAGGGTTACCTGAAAGGGACACAGAGTCAATTGAAATTCGTCCCGGAACAGCATACCGATTTCATCTTTAGCGTTCTTGCAGAGGAAACAGGCCTTGTCGGCGTCACTATTACTATGGGATTATACCTGGCTCTATTCCTCTCGTTGTTTAATACGACATTACTTGCCAGGGATAAAGCAGGTCTCTTTATAGCAGCAGGATTCGTTTCATTACTCAGCTTCCATTTCTTGATCAATGTAGGTATGGTAGTAGGATTGATGCCGACTACAGGTATACCTCTGCCGTTAATTTCATATGGAGGATCATCTCTTTTATCAACGTATATTGGAATAGGAATCCTGATTAATGTCAGGAGCAAAAGATTCGTTAATATTTGATCTTCTATTTTACCGGTTTTCCGGCAAGTCTTTTTTCCGCTTTTGGTATTAGCTCTTCTTTTACTATTTTCGCCTGATCCTTAGCGGTTTCAAGGCCCCGCTTGTCTTTACCAATTGAAATATATTTATCGTAATATTTCAGGCCTTCTTTAAGATATTTAACTTCGGCTTTGTAATCCTTTTTATTCCTCTGTACCAATGAATAATTAATCGAAGCGGCTGCATAATTGAGATATAACATATCCGTCATATTTTTTGTTTCACCACGTTTCTTTGCCTGCTCGTAAAGTTCGATCATCTTTTGGGAAGTTTTATACTGGTTTTCAAAATCTTCCTTTACACTATAAAAGTAAGAAAGAAGGTTATAAAAATTATGATAATCAGGTACCTTTGCTATTGCTTCGTTAACTTTGTTAATAGCGCCGTCTATATCTTTCTTTGCAAATAGATCTCTCGCCTCTTTTAAAAGTGGTTGGCATTCATCGATTTTTTTATCCCTCGCTTCATCCGTAAAAATAACCAGTGACGACAGAATAAAAATTATACTCAACGCAGCAATAATTTTTGTTTTCATCAGGGGCTCCTTATTTCTTTAATAATTCCATTATAAGAGCGCTTGTCTTTCCGGTCGAGATATCTTCTCCATATTTTTCTTTTAATTTATAGAAGATATAGCCATGCGCTTTATCGATTTCAAAGTCCTTGATTTTGCCATTATTATTCATTATTTCATGAATATCTTTTTGCAGGTCCCTTTCCTCAAATACGCCACTCAGATGTTTTTGATATTCACTAAATTCGTCAATTTTATTTCTAAGGTACATTTCAGACAGAGCACTCAGATCTTTCAATTCTAATTTTGCTCCAGATGTTTCTTTGAAAAGCTTTACAACCCATTTGTAATTTTCACGGCTTGCGTTTAAATCATTTCTTCTGAGGCTTGGTATCTTGTCCTTTATAAATACAGCAACTAACAGCGGATTTACATTATTAACATCATTGACAATTGAATAAAACAACCCTCCAAAGCCTTTACGAAGAATATATGTCGATATCTTTGAATTGATCCCGTTTTTATCGCAATATTCTCTGATCTCAGCTGGATTTGAAGGCAGGTTTGATTTTATCTTTTCTACTCTTTCAGGAGTAATCTTGGTAGGCGATGAATCAGTATCAGGATACATCCTATCCGGCCCAGGGAGAACACGCTCGAAATCGGTAACACCGTTATCCAATGACTGTCTTGTCTCGTTGGGTACGCCGGTAAGGAGTTTTTCCACTCTATCTTCTATTTCGCTCAGTGCTGTTTGAGTATCAGCTTCACTACCCCAGACCAAAATAAGTGAATCTTCGCCAGCAACACCATATTTCTTTTTTAATTCTGCCCAGGTTTCAACTGCGATGAAGTTTCCAATTTCAGATGATGAAGCTATCATATTAGGCATCCTATCAAGGCATGCCACAACACGAATAATTCCAGATAGTTCATTTGTAAAATGCCAATCTGGTTGTAATTCACAATTCATAATCTCGGAAATATGTGAGACCTTCAGCGCTTTCACTACAGCGGCTTCATGTTTATAATTGGGGATAATTTTTTCCCAATCAGTGAAATCCGATATATCATGGCGCTCGAAATTAAAGTCTTCCCTTTTGGTGATTTTTTTCTTCTTTAATTCTTCAGCAATCTCAATAAGTTTTTTCTGTTTCAATGCCTCGTTGTGAGTAAGAGCAGCATGGTATCCAATTCGCGGAACACCCTTGATCTCTACCCTGGTACCTCCAGATATACTTACATTGACATCCTGCCTGGCTGTACCAAAACCTCTGCGAACTTTTCCGCTTGCTCTTAGAACTTCAGCAAGAAGCCAGTTTACTTCTTCCACCTCAGAAGGAGTCAGCAAGTGCGGATGCGTAATAATTTCAACCAGAGGAGTCGAAAGGCGATCCGTCTTCCATGTAATATAATGTCCATCATCGGATACTTCCCTGCATGCATCCTCTTCAAGAGTAACCATGCGGATACCGATCTTACGTCCCTTGTAAGGAATCCATCCACCGAGGCCAATAACGGCAGTACGCTGGAAACCGGCGGGAATAGAGCCGTCAAGGTATTGTTTTCTAACAATATGAATCTCGTCCACTATGCTGCAGTTAAAAAGTAATGAAATCTCGATTGCATAATCGACAGCCTGTTGGTTTATCGGAAACGGCGGAGTATCGTCCATTTCATAAGTACACGTATTATCTCTGTAAAGCTGGTAAATAACTTCTTTTTTTGTCTTAAATTCCATCAATGCTGTGCCGTCATACTCACCAAGTTCTGATAATGTAGGCCTCATGTGCCTGAGTATTGTGGCATCAGGTTCTTTGTGCACGTACCCAACTGGACAATGGCAGAAGAGTTTTTCATCTGTCGCTAACTGCTGGTGTATTTCCAATCCGGATCTAAATCCCAATTCTTCGTATTCTTTATCCGTAAGCAATTTTCCGCCGTTTATTTTCAGTTTCATATTTTCCTCACAACTATTTAAACCGGTAAAACAAATTTAATGTACAGATTTTCCGCCCTCAGAAGGGACAACCGGATCATTAGCAATGCTTATTTCGCCAAAATTTCTTTCATATTTCTGCAGATTATCATTCATACCCGCAAGAATCCTCTTAAAGTGCCCGGGTGTCATAATCACCCTGCTCACTACATTCGGACCTGGAGGGAGAAAAGTGACAAAATCGAGAATAAACTCATCTTTTGAATGCATGATTATAATCTGATTGGCGTATTTACCTGGTAAAACACCATCATCAATCTTGATTTTCAGTTCTTTCCCATCGGGTATTTTTATTTCATTCGACATCTATTCTTCCTCTTTATCGTCAAGGGAACGCTGTAATTTATTCCGCCGTCCTTTCATAGGATGATGGAATCCACGTTTTGAACCCTTTATAAATTCAACCAGTTCGGTTAAATATTGGTCATCGTCTTTTTCAAGAATTTCAAGTGCATCCTGCAGGCTGTTCCCGCAATAAAACAAAGTATTGTTAGCTTCTCTCAATTTCTGGATTGATATACGTGGTACTTCCCGTCTGCGAAGCCCAATCAGGTTCAATCCATATAAACCAGCTGGATCGCCATTTACGGTAAAGAAAGGAAGAGTATCCATGCGTAGGCGTGTACCACCCCCTACCATAGCCATCATGCCTATCCTTGTGTTCTGATGTACTAGAGTCCCGCCTGAGACAAATGCATAATCACCGACAGTCACATGTCCGGAAAAAGCGGTGTAGTTAGCGACTATAACATGATTCCCAATAGTACAGTTATGAGCAACGTGAACATAACCCATAAGGAAACAATGATCACCGATAATAGTCGATGTTCCGGGTTCTGTTCCAATATGAAGTGTAACAAATTCACGGATAATATTATTATTTCCTATCTTCAGGTAACTGGGCTCACCGGAGAACTTTAAATCCTGAGGTTTACCCCCGATTATGGCGCTTTCGCCAATTTCATTATTATCACCTAATGTTGTGTAACTTTTAATAATCGCATGAGCGGCTATCTTGTTATTCTTCCCGATAACGACATCTTTTTCGATAACGGCAAATGGACCTATTTCAGATCCTTCCCCAATCTTTGCACTCTCATCAATCACAGCAGTTTTATGTATAGTACTCATCAGCATGCACCCCATCTATAATATTTATATCTTATTTTTATTTTTTATCCTTGTCAGAATCTATGATGCCTGTCTGTTCAACTACAGAATCGGGTGTTTCGATATAGAAATCGATTTTCCCTGATTCGGCTTTATCGACGAATGAAATACGATATTCACCCGCCGGAGCTATTTTATTGATAAAGAACGAATGAGCAAACATTTCCTCAGCAATAGCAGTAACAGCAATATCACTTAGTTCGATTTCACTGTTATTTTTAACAACATAGGTAATTGTGAACATATCAGGGATGGTCTCACCTTCAACGACCAGCGGTTCGATATCAATTTCATCAATTATTACCTGGCGTGAACCAAGTTCAGTTGTCATATTAGTGTAGTTGAAGGGTCTAGTCCTTCTATCCGGAAACATTTCACTTGGAACAGTTTGATCTGTTTTTGGATGAACACTGAATTCGATCTTGCATTCATTGTTTTTCTCATCTCTTTCCATAATAGCATTCTGTTCATCAACAATCGCAGTAAGGTTATGTTTCCCTACAGCCACTTCCCACTTCAATCCGAATTTCCACCTGAGATTTGGCGGCAGATTTTTAGCTGAGGCACGCGCGACTGTTTTTTCATCCAATACCCATGCTGCATAAAAACTGTTCCGTATTTTCTCTTTTCCCTGGTTCTGAAAAACAGCGAAGAAAATGACAACATTCTCAGGAATAAGATCGGCTTTACTTGGCCTGGTTGTTTCGATACATGCCAGGTCTGTCTCCTCAACCGGTGTCAACTGCTTAGGTAGTTTATCCCGTTCATCTTCGTCAACAACATAGAACTTAAACTCTTCAATATTATTTAATGCGCTGGCCTCAATATTATCTCCGCCATCCAGCACAACTTTAAGTGTATATAAACCTTTCTCAAATTCTTTGGAAAAACTGAAAACTTTTAATCCCTTAACGCCTAAATCTTCCGATTCCTCCTCATAAGCAAGGACATCATCAATATAAAATGATATCTTGTATGTTCCTTTAAATTCAAACTGGGTGTTATTGGTTATATATGCGAATATCTGTACTTCATCGCCTGGTTCAGGTTTTTCCGGATTAAGGACAATATTCTGTATTGATAGATCCGCCTGCGCAAAAGAATAAGCGGATATTAAGGTAAAAAATATAGTCAGGATAACAAATAATCTAAAATTTCTCATACTCACCCCAATTCATTAATAATTCATAAAGACTGAATTATATTACATATAACCTACAGGTCAAA
>JAFGBY010000009.1 GCA_016932915.1 Acidobacteriota bacterium
AACCGACAATTAATCCTGCGATCACTTTAATAAGAGTTTCCCAGGCTCCCTCCCTGATGAACTTTAAAAACATCGCTTTAACAGGGTTGCGGGTTTCTGTAAGTGTTATAAAAACTTCCTTGTTTACCTCTGGAAGAAGACGTTGGAGTTGGTCCTTGTTCAAACCTTCGACAATGAGCCTGGAATTATCCCCCACATTCTCAATAAAAATACCGGTTCCCTGCTGCAGGTTTTGAATTTTCAATGCTGTATTTGATGAATTTTGCGCAGAGGAACCTTTTTCTTGTTCCAGAATTTTTAATTTAGTGTCAGCCTTCTGAGCTTTTAATGAAGCTTTCACTTTTTTCTTCTCGATTTTGCTTTCTTCTTTTCCCAAGTTTGACTTCCTGTTTTTAAAAACGGTTTAATATAATTAAAATATCATTATTCCGACTCGATTGAAATAAAAAAAGGGGCTGCTTTAGCAGCCCCTTCCTTAAACTTAGATAGAATTATGTTAATTACCGCCTTCGAGGTGGGAAAGCACCTGATTCTCCAGTTGCTCCAATGGCTGATAACCAACAAAACGTCCAATCTCCTCCCCCTTCTGGAGAAGTATCAATGTAGGAATAGCACGGATACCGTATTTTTGAGCTATTGACGGATTTTCATCAGTATTCAGTTTTACGGTTTTAAGTTTTGCTTCATGTTTCTTTCCAAGTTCTTCAACAACAGGTGATACCATTCTGCAGGGACCACACCAGGGGGCCCAGAAATCAACCAGCACGGGAATATCAGAATTCTTAACTTCGCCATCCCACTGACTTTCATTAATTTCTTTAACAGAGCTCATTCATAACCTCCAATTATTTTATAATCCTCAGTTTAAACGAATCTTAACCTAAATTATTCCAATCGTAAAGTCATAATAAAACTGATATGTAGACTCAGGTAATAGCCCGGTAATAATCTTCCAGCTCTTCTAAAGATTTCGTCCTTCTGTACGGAGGCAAGCTCTGGATAAAAAATTTCCGGTATCCCTTGGTGATAAGCCTTTTATCCATAACCGCGGCGATTCCATAATCCTGCTTATGCCTGATCAGCCTGCCCAGACCCTGCTTGAGAAGCATTACAGCGGATGGCAATTGATATTCATTAAACGCGCTCCTGCCCTTGGAATCAAGGTATTCAATCATACCTGAGATCATAGGGTCACTCGGCACGGCAAAAGGTAACTTATCAATGATAACACATTTGAGGTCTTCTCCGGGCACATCAACCCCTTGCCAGAAGCTCATTGTCGCCATCAGTACCGCTCTTTTCGATTCTTTGAATTTCGCTATCAGCTCGCTCTTCCCCAGTTCACCCTGTAGAAAGATATTATAATCAGTGCTTTCAGTCATAATGTCATAACATTCTTCCATGCCGCGGTAATTTGTAAACAGCATAAATGCGCTACCATCAGTAATTTTAAGAATTTCCGAAGCTCGTTCGGCAAGCCTGGAATAAAAATCGGGTTCCGATGGGAGTGGAAGATCAGGAGGTGCGTAAAATACAGCCCTTGATTCATAATCGAACTCAGAAGGCAGGCTTTTACATGTCTCAGCATCCAACCCAACTCTATATTTTATAAAATCGAAATTTCCGGCAACACTGAGTGTCGCGCTGGTAAGGACAACCGATGACATCGCAGAGAAAAAACTGTCTCGCAGAATATCGTTTACGAAGAGCGGAGAGGCGGAAACCGCAGTTGTGCGCATGGTATTTTCACACCAGTAAACGAAATCCGGCGCGTCGACTTCTATTATCTGTTTAAGGTTTTCGATTATTTCCACAGTACGGCGATAGAGTGGATCAAAATTATCATCTTCCTTGACCAAGCTCTTTACGGCAATCGAAAGATCAACAAGAGAAGAGTTGAGCAATTCATACTGCTCCCTTAATTTCTCGTTCCCCTTCATCCGGTCAATCCGGCTTCTCTCATCAAAATGCGAAAAGTGGGAAAAGAACGCTGTATTGTTGAACTCTACATTAGTAACAGATTTTTCGAGAAGAACATTTTTAACCTTGGAGGTTCTGAGCGCCCTGATGCAATCACCCAGTAGGTCACGAATCTGGTAATCACTGACCCTGAAACCGAAAAAATTTGTTGCAACAGATTCAACCTGGTGCGCCTCATCCAGTATCACAAATCGGTATTCCGGCAACACTTCACCATAGTTGCTCAACTTCACATTATGATCAGCAAAAAGCAGGTGATGATTCACCAGGATAATATCCGATACCATCGCCTTCCTGCGGAGATTCGTGATGAAGCAATCATCAAACCGCTGGCATTTTTTCCCGATACAGACCTCACCTCGAGCATTTATTTCTTTCCAGAAGGTGATATCTTCCGGTAGCCCCTTCGCCTCGGCGATATCTCCGGTTTTAGTGATCCTCTGCCATTCTTCAATTTTCCTGAACAGCTCGATATCATCCTTGTTTTTGAACTCCCCCGCGAGTCGGAATTCTTCGAATCTTTTCCGGCAGATATAATTATTACGCCCTTTGACAAGTATTGATTTAAATTTAAGGCCGAGTTTTTCTTTAAGGAATGGGATATCCTTGTAATAAAGCTGTTCCTGGAGGTTCTTTGTGCCTGTGGAAATAACGACTCTTTCGCCAAGTTGTATGGCGGGTAAAAGGTATGCAAGGGTTTTTCCCGTACCAGTTCCCGCTTCGACAATCAGGTTTTTTTCTTCTGTGAATGCCTCATCAACGAGCTCCGCCATTTCAAGCTGTGAAGAACGAAACTCATACTGTTCCATCGAGCGGTTGAGTAATCCGCCAGGCATAAATATATCTTTATAATTCAATCCGTCAGTCATCCCGTGACAGTATACACGAAGATAAAGACAATTCTCCTGCAAATTGGATATTCATTAATAAAATTAGAAAATTTTTAAGATCTAATGAGGTGAATCGCAAGGATACTGGGATTACAGATTTTTATTTGCTTCGTCGATAATCCTGGAGGCTTCCATTAAGAGTTTAATTGTCGGTACATCTATTATATCTTCCACATCAACATCAACTTTATCGAAATAAAAATCCCCTGCCATGTTCATAATTATCATGTTGACCGCATCCATTCCATCCAGGTCGGCAAACTCAGCATTCACAATTTTGCCTTGTTTCATATAGATTTTACCTTCGATGTTATTTTGAACAAGGCGGAAAACACCGGTTTTTACCTGTGTGCTCAGGAATTGGAGAATCTCAACAGTACTTATTTCATCAGTATTGCCGCTTACCCCCGCTCCTTTAGGAGCGCCCATTTCCTGAAGGCTTTTATAACGGTTTATAAGAGACGCAACAATATTTAAAAGCTTCGACCGTTGAACCGGCTTCAGAAGATATGCATCCGCTCCAGCACGGAAACCGTTAATCTGGAGATCATCGTCATCATATCCTGTCAGGAATACAAATGGCACCATTGGAATTTTTGAATTCTCACGAATCATCCAGCAGAATTCCACACCGTCCATAATAGGCATTTTGACATCGGAGATGATAAGATCGGGTTGTTCTCGGTCCGCCAGTTCAAGAGCTTCCTCAGCATTTGTTGTGCCGATAACCTTGAAACCTTCACGATCCAGAGAAAGACAGATATATTGCATTATCTCTTTTTCATCATCAACGACCAGGATTTTATCAGCCAAAATTACGCTCCCTTGATATATATATTATAGTAAATAAAGCTAACCTTGCAAGGTTATCAATTAATAATTATTTATAAGATAATTGTCGCAGTATTTGTAAAAATCTCTTATTATCACTGTTTGTCAGGGCTGTTTTATTATGTATAATCGTAAAATGATATAGTTTTACGCATTGTTCGAGTTTAGTATTATGCGGTTTTAAGTGAAGAATGGAGACAGAAGATTAGCAAACTATACGGCAACACGATTGGGCTGAAAGCGGAACAGACTCGCAAGCTCGAAAATATTTATCGCAGGCGGATTTCACCTAATATCCTGGTGACAACCGAACTCGCCAAATACATGATAGATATATCCCTGGAACTCAACCGACAGGTGGGCATCATCATAGACAGGAGAGGTCTCATCCAGTATGTCATTGTAGGCGATGACCGAAAGGTTTTCATCCCCGATCTTTCACGCCACCGTGCCGGTGAAGGCAGGTTCAGGGGCTTAAGACTTGTGCACACACATCTGAAAGAAGAAAACCTTACCAATGATGACTTTACTGACCTTGCGCTACTTCGGCTCGATACGGTAACCGCACTGACCTTCGACCGTGAAGGCAACCCGGGGAAGGTTTATACAGCCCATCTTCTGCCTGATAACCCGGATGGAGACATTTGGCAGGAGATACCCGCAGAGACTATTTATACGCTCCCCGACCGGCTTTTTTACCTCGATTTTATTACCGAGATCGAGGATGAATACCAGCGCAAGCAACCATACCGGGAGGTCGATTCCGGCCAGGGGAGAACAATACTTGTATCTGTATCGCTCGAAAACGATATCCTTATTAACGAATCTATGACGGAACTTGAAAAATTGGCTGAGACCGCCGGACTGCTCGTTCTTGATAAAATCATTCAGAGGCCAAAACAGATTAACCCAAAGTCACTGATCGGGCAGGGAAAACTGGAATCTCTGGTTTTACGTTCGATGCAGCTCGGATGCGAACTGATTGTCTTCGATCAAAACCTCACGCCATCACAGATAAGATACATCACCGATCACACTGAAATGAAAGTCATCGACAGGACACAGCTTATACTGGATATCTTCTCCCAGCATGCCGATACACCGGACGGTAAAATCCAGGTTGAACTTGCGCAACTTAAATACCGCTTGCCCAGGCTGGTCGGACAGAACACGGCAATGAGCCGGCTGATGGGCGGAATCGGTGGAAGGGGGCCTGGTGAAACAAAGCTCGAAGTCGACCGAAGGAAAGTCAGGGACCGTATAAACAAGCTGGAAAAACAGCTCATAATTCTCGCAAAACAACGTGAGCAGCGACGCGGCCTGAGGCGAAGGCAGCAGATACCGATTATCTCGATAGTCGGTTATACAAATGCCGGGAAATCAACTCTTCTCAATACCCTTACTCAAAGCAAAGTCTACGTGGAAGACCAGCTCTTCGCGACTCTTGATACACACAGTAAACGGCTGAGATTCCCCCGAGAAAGAGAAGTATTAATCACTGATACTGTAGGTTTCATTAAAAATCTGCCGGAAGACTTGCTCAATGCTTTTAAAGCAACGCTCGAAGAACTTAACGATGCTGACCTTCTCCTGCATATAATAGATCTCAGCAACCCGACCTTCAACAAGCAGAAACTGATTGTCGAAGAAGTAATTGATTCCTTGGGCCTCGGCGAGATACCCGTAATCAATGTTTACAATAAAATCGATAAAGCTGACCCGGCAGCCATAGAGCAATTCCGGATGGAGGGTGTACTTATCAGCGCGCTTGACCGTGGTACTCTCATTCCACTTCTCGAAGCTATCGAAGATAAAATCTGGATTGAGGAATAATTTTATAATATCATCCATCTTGAGTAAGTTTAGAAAAGGAGTGTTGTCTTATCACTAAAGTTACATTGGAGTCGGTATTGTGCATAGCAAGGGCTATCGCATAATTCAATTATGAGAATAGCCCTTGCTTAATCCTATCTTTCGATTATATAGGAGGCGCACAATGGGCTATAAAAATGCAATTTGTATATTGCCGAACGATTTGATTGTTGAAATACAACAACATATCGACGGAGAATATCTATATATTCCTCGTAAAGAAGAAAATAAAAAAGGCTGGGGCGAATTAACCAATAGCAGACGTTCGCTTGATGAACGCAATGCAACCATTTTTACAGAATACCAACGTGGTACACCTGTTAAGCAACTGGCCAATACATTCTATTTATCACCCAAAACTGTATATAAGATAT